>DATAIE010000025.1:0-4158 GCA_036262875.1 Verrucomicrobiales bacterium | reverse complement strand
TCACTCCGGCACTGGAGGAGGCATTCCGTCCCGCAAAAAACGGCACTGGAAGTTTGCCCCGGCGGGGAGCTGGCGGCAGCGCATTCCCTGGCGGGTTTTCGAAAATGGGGACGGACTCGCTCCAAATCCTCGACCTCGCCTGCGGTTCCTGCCGTGAAATGGAGTCGATCTCCTCGGCCTTGAAAAAAGTCACCGCGGACTCGTCGCGCAGCGTGCGATTCGTGGGAGCTGATATCCGGGCCGCGGAGATCGATGAAGCGCGGGAGCGGGCCCGCATCCTTGCGGCTCCCGATTTTAAGGCGGAATTTTTGCTGGAGGATTGTTCAAAATTGCAGCAGCACCAGGAACTGGGTGGCGGCTTCGACATGGTTTTTCTGCGTCATCAAAACTATTGGAACGATCCAGTCATCTGGCGGGGGATTTTCAGCCGCGGGCTGGAGCGGCTCCACGATGACGGCGTGCTGGTCATCACCAGTTATTTTGATCGCGAGCATGCCCTCGCGCTCAAAGCGATCACGAAAATCGGCGGCCATCTGGTGACGAGCATCCGCAATCCGGACTCCCGCCAGCTTTCCACTCCCGGGAAATCGGTGGACCGGCATCTTGCTGTTTTCCGCCGGCGGGCTAAACCTGTGGAAGACCTCCGCATTCTTCTCTAACTCATTTCGCCGGCACCCATGCAACCCATCCCCCTTCGCACCACCGTCGTCGGCAGTTACTCTATGCCCGCCTGGCTGGAGTTTTCGGCTTCGAATCTCGAAAAATTCGGCTCCTCGGATGTCAGGGAGCTTCAGGAGGACGCCTGTGTGGTGGCCGTGGATGACCAAATGCGCGCCGGACTGGACGTGATTACCGATGGCGAGCAGGGGCGTTTCGATTTCAATCTCAGTTTTTACGGGCACCTTTCCGGAATTGAAATGGAGGCTGCCCCGCCGCGGCGCTGGGGGCCGCCCGCTCACGATCAGCGTGGAAAGCACCAGGTGACCGGCGAATTGACAGCGCCGAAAGGACTTGGTGCCGTCGCCGAATATCAAAGACTGCGTGCGCTTGCGCCTGCTGGGCCGGTATTGAAATGCAGCGTGCCAGGTCCTTACACGCTGAGCGGCCGTTTGCTTCCCAATGCACAGTATCCGGACCGGTGGGCTCTTACGGAGGCCCTCCTCCCCATCGTGCGGAAAGAACTCGTTGATCTCGTTGCCGCGGGCTGCACCGAGATCACTGTCGATGAGCCCAGCATGAGTTGTTATGGCTACCGCGAGGATGTGCGCCGGTTCGTGGACATTTTCAATCGTACGGTCGAGGGTGCCTTTGGCGGCTGCCGGCTGAGCACGCATCTTTGCTTTGGTAACTTCAAAGGACACTCGGTTGGCCTGCGAACGTATGCGCCTCTTTTTCCGGCGTTTCTCGATTTGAGCGTCGATGAGATTCACCTCGAGATGGCCAGCCGCGAGTATTCGGAACTGGAAATTATCCGCGCGGTCAGCGCCCGCCGCGATGTGAGTGTCGGCATCATCGATGTGAAGAGTTATTTTATCGAGCCTGTAGACTACCTCGCGGAGAAAATTCGCGGATGTCTGCGGTATGCTCCGGCCGACCGGCTTTCGTTCGCGCCGGATTGCGGGCTCAGTCAGACCGCCCGCTGGGCGGCTCGCCAGAAATTGTGCAATATGGTGGCCGCGGTGAAAGCTGTGCGCGCCGAGCTGGGCACCTCCATTTAGTCTCCCATGATTTCAAAACCAAGGCTGCTTCGCAGTCTCTTTTGGATCGTTTCCGTGTTGATGACGGCTTTCGTCGTCGGCGGATTTCTGCTCCCGAGAGACCTCACCATTACCCGGTCGGTCACCATTCGAGCCACGCCGATGGAGGTTTATGATCAGTTCCAGTCGTTCAAAAACTGGGAAACCTGGGGCCCGTGGTTTCAGCGCGATCCATTTCTGGAGAAGAAGTTTGAGGGCGAACCGGGATTGGGAGCCCTGATGTCGTGGAAGAGCCGTTCGGAGGGAGAGGGAAGGGTCAAGATTGTGTCCGCCCGCACGGGACAGAGTCTGCGCATGGCCGTCGACTATGGGTCGAATGGTTCTGCGGATCTGTCGATCGACCTCGATGAAAAAAGCGAAGGCGTGACCGAAGTGAAATGGGGCTTTCACACCGACTTCGGGCAGAACATGGCAAAGCGTTACTTCGGCCTGTACTTCGCCGGTACGGTGAAGGATGACCTTGAGGAGGCACTGTCCAATCTGAAGTCAAAACTGGAAAACCCGCCTGCGCCGCCGCGTAAAACACCGGTGGAGACACCACCCTGACCTTTCGATGAATGCTCTTCGTCTTCTGATCTTCGTTCTCCTCGGAGGCGCTGTCCGGAATCTGCGGGCGGAGGAGGCGTGGATCACGTTCGATCCGGGAGAAGGTGCAGGGAAGGGAAAGCACGTTGTTTTTGTCACGGGCGAAGAGGAGTGCCGCAGTGAGGAGTCGGCCCCCATGCTGGCGCGTCTACTGAGCGTGCGTCACGGATTCAAAAGCACCGTTCTCTTTCCCATCGAGCGCGGTCGCGGGAAGGAAAAAGACAAGGATAAGAATAAAGACAAAAAGAAGGGGGGCCCGGTCATCAATCCGAACTTTCCTGACAATATTCCAGGGCTCTCTCTCCTGGATGGTGCCGACATGATGGTGATGATGCTGCGCTATCGGGAACTGCCGGACGAGGATATGAAGCACATCGTGGATTTTGTGAAGGCCGGGAAACCCGTTTTGGCGGTGCGCACCAGCACTTACGCCTTTGCCTACACCACCCGCCGCGAGAGTCCGTATGCTGCGTGGGACTGGCAGAGCAGCGTGTGGCCCGGCGGCTTCGGCCGGCAGATCCTTGGAGAAACCTGGGTGCGGCATCATGGAGCCCCTGGCCAGGAGAGCACCCGCGGTATTCCCGAGGCTGCGCAAAAGGCACATCCCATCCTGACAGGGGTGAGGGATTTGTGGGGGCCGAGCGATGTTTATGGCGTGGATCACCTTCCCCCTGCAGCGCAGATTCTTGTCAGGGGCCAGGTCATCGCCGGAATGAAACCAGGTGATGCGCCGGTGACCGGCCCGAAGAACGAACCGATGCAGCCGCTGGTGTGGGTAAAAGACTATCAATACCAGGACGGCAAACCGGGCAAAGTGATCGTCTCGACTATCGGTGCTGCCGTCGATCTGGAGTGCGCGGATCTCCGGCGGTTGTTCGTGAACGCCATCTATTGGGGATGCGGGCTCGAGTCACAGATTCCTCCGGAGGCGAATGTTGAGCCGGTGACGGAATACAAGCCGTCGGCCATTGGCTTCAATGGGTTCAAAAAGGGAGTCGTGCCGGCCAGTCTGGGAAAATAGGCACTGTATTCTCATGATTCTCCGGGCCCGCGGGCGCACGATCACTTTTCCACGGCGTCCGCTGGTGATGGGCATCGTCAATATCAATGACGATTCCTTTTGCGGCGACGGCACGCTGGATGTGTCTCTCGCGATGGCACAGGCGCAGCGGATGGCAGGCTCCGGAGCAGACATCATCGACGCCGGAGCGGAGAGTGCGCGCACGAACCGGGGAGTCATTGGCATCCAGGAGGAGATCGACCGGCTTCTGCCATTCCTCGCCCAATGGGAAGAGTGGATGCGCTCACTGGCGGATACGTCGCCGGTTCCCGGCCAGTTGTGGCCGCCATTGCTGTCGCTGAACACCTGGCGTCCGGAGGTGGTGGAGGCAGTGTTGCCTGCGGGTGGAGATTTGCTCAATGACATCGGCGCTCTGCCGGACGACCGGAATGCGCGGCTGTGTGCGATGCACGGCGCTGCCCTGCTCATCATGCACAGCCGCGGACTGCCCAAGGAAAAGCACACGCATGTCCACTACCCGGACATCATGGCGGAACTCGACGGGTTCTTTCGCACCCGCATTCAACGGGCCGTCTCAGCCGGTCTTGGGGAGGAGTCTCTCGTACTCGATCCCGGAATCGACTTCGCCAAGCAGCGTCCTGACAATTTGTGCATCCTCAAAAACTTCGGTGAGCTTCACCGTTTCGGACGTCCGGTGCTGTTGCCGGTGAGCCGCAAGACAGTCATCGGCGAAGTGCTCGGCCTGTCCGATCCGCTGGAGCGGGATGCCGGCACGGTGGCGTGTATCGCTGCCGG
>DATAIE010000024.1:0-3703 GCA_036262875.1 Verrucomicrobiales bacterium | reverse complement strand
AGAAATCCGCTTATGAAGCTCCGTTCAGCACGCTGCTTCAAGCCTGGTTCAAGAAAGACCCTGCGATGGCGGAGCAGATCATGGCCCGGCCTGAAATTCCCGAAACAGTGAGGGTCCACGTGCGCGAGGTATTGGAAGCAGGCAGCCGGCCGTTCCCCAATCTCAAATGAAAGCTCCGCCGCTGCGTTCCCTGTATCTGCTTCTTGCCGCATGCGGCGGGTGGCTTGGAATGGACCGGATGCTGCCGGACGCAAAGGGGCCAACGAAGCATTCTGCGCTGTTTCCCATAAGTCAGAGGCCGGACAAAACGAAGCCTTCGGATAAAGAAGTCACCGTCCTGCTAACCGGTGTCCGGCGGCCCGGAAAAGGCGGAGAGGAAATGCTGGCGGCGCTGGAACTCGCCCGGCAGATCGCCCCCGCCGATTTTGTCAGGTATCTGGACGCCCGGCGGCAACTGCCGCCCAACGGGGCCGACGATGTTTTCATCAGCGCTGTTCTGCGAAGGTGGCTCGCACTGGATCCCGCTGCCGCTGTAGGCTGGTGCAGTCAACACGCGTCACATCTGATGGCGGATGCCCTCACAGAATGGGCGCGGAGGGACCCCGCTGCGGCAGAAGCCTGCGTGCTGGCGATGCCGTTTCGTGGACGCGACGACGGAATTGCTGCGGTGGCTGCCACCCTCGCGCTGGCCGATCCGCAAAGAGCAATCGACTTGCTGCGCCGGGGGGCACCTGAGTACGTTGGGCCTTCCCATGAGGTTTTCCAAATCCTGGCCAGGCGGGATACGTCATGGCTGTTGAAGGCCGCTGATTCGCTGCCCGGAAACCTTGCAGGCGCGGCACGAAACGCAGCGGTGGAGAACATGGCCCGAAGTGATTTCGCCGGCGCGGCAGCCTGGGCGAAGTCCCAGCCGGACTGGTCCTCCCTGGTGGACGCCCTGCGGTCCGACAGCATTTTTCCCGCAAAAGCTCTCGCGGCGTGGGGCTCGCTGCCGCCGGACTTGAGAAAGGAAATCGGCGCCTGGAGAATCGAGTGGGGAAAAAGTGACCCGGAAGGTTTTCTCAAGGCGGTCAACGGCGCGGCATTGAACATTCCGGATGCCGAAATGGCTGCGGTGGTTAGTCCCGCGGTGGATCAGATTCTGTTTCAGGGCGAGGCAAAAGGACTGCAGGTCCTGCAACAGTTGCTGCCGGACCGCCCCGCGCTGTGGGCACTGCGGCTCGCTGACAGCTGGCGGTGGTTCGATGCTCCAGCCGCCAGGGCGTGGGCCCGGCAATTGACCGATGCCTCTTTGCGGGACGCAGTGCTGACAAAGATACAGGAAGCGGAAAGCCCGCCCACCGAAATTGAGACTTACGGTCCCCGCTTCATGGCCCCGTCTTTCGATGCCACCGGATCGCAAATGATCCGTGAGCGTGAACCGGAGGAATTCATGGCCGCTCTGAAAAAACACGGCTCCAGCATTGGAGACGCCGAAGTCCTGGAGATCCGGAAAGATTATCCGGCACTCTACGCCCGGTGGCTGACTGACCCGGAAGGTCCCGGGCTGGAGGAGGCCTTCACCTCCTCTTTCGCGGACGACTGGGCCGGCATCGAACCCGCCGCTGCTGCCACCTGGGTGGCCTCCCTGCCGGATACGGAGGAAAAACAGTCCACACTCAAAGAGGTGGCCGAAAGATGGCACTCAATGGCACCGCAGCAGGTCCAGAAGTGGGCCGATGCTTTGCCCGAGGGGAGGAGCCGGGACACAGTGATGAAGGCCATCAGCGGCGCGGACCAGGACCGGGAATGAACACGCGGGACAGCCTAAAGGCACCGCTGGAAATAACGTCCAGCTGCCGGATTCGCTCGGTTATCCCACCGTCACTCTCACGCCGTGCTGCGTGGAGATGACGCCCAGCTCTCTCGCTCCGGGTCCGGCGGCGAGGGCCTTTTCTTTGTCCGCCGCGGGGACGATGGCGACCCAGCCCCAGCCCATGTTGAAGGTGTCGATTTGATTCGCGGCGTCGCAGTGGCGGAGGACCTTGGGGATGGCACCGAGAGTCCAGGCCGGGATGGAAATATCCGCGCCCTTTTCGCCCAAAAACCGCTCCAGATTTTCTGTCAGGCCGCCACCGGTGATGTGGGCCATGGCTTTGATATCGCATCCGGCAGCGCGCAGGGCGGCGACTTCTTCATGATACAGCCGCGTGGGAGCGAGCATGGCTTTGATTTCCTCTGGGGTGAACTCACTCGCGTGTTCCTTGAGGACGCGGCGCACGAGACTCCAGCCATTTGCATGGAAACCGGCAGAGGGATAACCGACCAGCACGTCACCGGGTTGCACACGCTCGGGATTGATGAGGTCTTTCTTCTCGACGGCTCCGATGGCGAAGCCGCTCAGCTCAATGAGGCCGTCCGGAACGATGCCCGGCATCTCCGCCGTTTCACCGCCGGCGAGGATGCAATCGCACGCACTGAGCCACTCGGTCATGCCGGAGATGAGGCGGGTGATCTGCTTCTTATCGATGTGGCCGATGCCGATGTAATCGAGGAACAGGATGGGATCGCCGCCGGTGGTGAGCACGTCATTCACGCTCATGGCCACGAGGTCCTTGCCTGCGGTTTCCAGTTCGTCGTGTTCGAGCAGGAGTTCCAGTTTGGTGCCCACGCCGTCGCAGCCGGTGACAATGACGGGCTCCTTATAGTCGCTCAGGTCATAGGCGGCGGCGAAAAGACCAAAGGCACCGAAGAGCTTGCGTTTTGTCTCGGTGCGGCGCCGGAGTTCGCCGAATACGTCGCCCACGAGGGCGGCGGCGGCTTTGGTATCGACTCCGGCTTCTTTGTAGGTGAGCTTGCCCATGAAGGAAATTGTGTGTTGGGAAAAATCGGGATTCGCTTTCGTATCAGGCGATGAGTTTGCGTCCGCCGCTCAGTTCACGCCAGATGGAGCGGAAGAAATAGTAACCGTAGCCGTGCTCCGTGCCATCGGTCCAGTCCGGATCATAGTGGTGGGAGCGGTAGAGAAAACGCTCCGGGTGCGGCATAAGTCCGAAGACGCGGCCCGTCTCGTCCTGAAGGCCCGCGATGCGCAGGGTGGAGCCATTCACATCATCCGCGTACTGGAGTGTCACGAGGCCTTTGGCCAGATACTCCTCCGCCTTCCCTTCCGGAGCGACGAAACGCCCCTCCGCGTGGGCGATGGGCAGTTCCCAGTCGTCCGGCAGTTCCGCAAGGAAGGGATTGTCCGGCTGCACCGTCTTCAATTTCACCCACCGGCACTGAAAGCGGCCGCTGGCATTGTCGATGAGCGAACCCGTGGGCAGCACTCCGATTTTGGACAGAATCTGGAAGCCGTTGCAGATGCCCAGCACGTAGCCGCCGCCGCTGATGAAATGCTCCAGTGAATGCCCCAGTTTCCGCTCCGTGACGAGTTGCGCAATGCGCCCGGCCATGACGTAGTCTCCGTAGGAAAATCCCCCGCTCATCACGACCAGTTGTGCCGCCTTCAAGTGATCCGGCGTCACGAGAGAAATGGGCACGATGCTGGTGCCAAATCCCGCTGTTTGCAGAGCGCGGGAAGTCTCCGCATCGCAGTTGGTCCCGGGGAATTTGATGAGCAAAGCTGACGGCTGATCGTTCATGAGGAGCACCATTACAGGGACGGGGGCTTCGGGAATGCAAGGGGAAGGTGGAAGTCCCGGTGCCGAATGCGAAACCGGAC
>DATAIE010000023.1:0-3446 GCA_036262875.1 Verrucomicrobiales bacterium | reverse complement strand
CCTCTTTGAAAAAATGAAGCCGTGGCTGCTGACGTTCAATGTGAATGGAATGATGGCGGACGGTCCGGCGGAGGAGATCGTTCCTGCGGGGCAGGGGAATCTGGACCTGTCCCTGCTCCGGTTGGTGCATGACAGCGGCTGGCAGGGGCCCGTGGGAATCTTGAACCACACCAACGAAGACGCGGAGGTCAGGCTGCGGGACAATCTGGAGGGACTAACGTGGGTGGCCGCGGAAATCAAAAAGCCCGGTGGCGGCGGAGCGAAGCCGATTCCGAAATCATGGAAGGTGCCCGTCCCCGCGGTGAAACCGAAGAAAGTCACCGGTGCCGGAGGAAAGGCGCGCTGGGAGGTTGCTTTTGGTCAACATCCTCCGGCGGGTCTGACGGTGGAGGAAACCGCCTTTCGCGAACTACCCGTCACGGTGGAGGTGCAGGCGCGGCTGACCTCGGCCAGGCCGTTCAATATCCTCGCCGCGGCGGACCCGAAGAGTTCGCCCTGGCACTGGGAACTGTATACGTTTGCGGGAACCGGAACGCTTTGCGCCTATTTGCCGGGACGCGGCGGGAACTTCGATACCGGTGTTCCCGTGACGGATGGCGCCTGGCATGACATGGCCGCCGTCATCGAAACGAATCGCATCCGGCTCTATGTGGATGGACGGTTGAAGAAAGACGCGGTGTTGAAAGTGGTGTCAGGTGCTCCTGCGGGAAGAGGATTTGCGCTGGGCCAACTGGTGGAGAGCGGCATCGGATGTGAAGGCCGCATTGCCTGGGCGAGGGTGCGCCGGGGAGCGCATGAGGTCTCTTCCGAAAAGGGAGAGCCGGGTCATGCTGACGTACTCGGAGAATGGGAATTCATCGAACCTCCGGCCGGTGCCGCGCCCCCTGCGGTCGCTTCGTTTCCTTTCAAGGCGGCCCCTCTGGTGCCGGATCAGTGGCCTAACAAAAATCATCCGGTGAACCGTGAGAGAATTTACGACTTCTATGCAAAGGAGGCGCTGTGGTTCATGAAACAAAAACCCGTGCCGCCGCTTTTGCCGGAGTTTCCGGGTTTGGATGGCGGCGTCCACGGGCACTGGGGCAATCAGAATGAGGACGTCTGGCGCGATGGCCGCTGGAATCAGATGGATATTGGCCCGCGCATGAGCGGCGTGTTTCGCGGTGCAGGTCGCACGGTGACGAAAGCGGTGTGTGTAAAACTGAGCGATGGCGGGCAATGGTCGGCGTGTTTTGACCCTGAGACGGCGGCATTCCCTGCTGTTTGGAAAGATGGGTTCGTGAAGTTCTCGGATGCGCGTCACGGGTTCATGGATGGGTTGATCCTGACAGGAAATCCGGTAGCCGCCGGACCGGAGTTTTCCGCGCCTTCATCACGGGAGAGGATCACCTATAAGGGCTACTACCGGCACGGTGGACGGACGCTCTTTTCCTATCGTCTCAACGGAGTGGAGATGCTGGATGCCGCGTGGGAGGAGGGCGGAAAACCACAGCGTCTCCGCATGCCCGCCGCGGAGCATCCGTGGCGCGATCTGCTTCACGGAGGGCCTGCCCAATGGCCGCAGGTGCTGGAAACGAGAGGCATGCGCGGCACCGCTCCTAACGATTGGCCGTATGCCGTCGATACGCTGACGCTGCCTTTCGACAATCCCTGGCACACGCTGTTCTTCATCGGAGGACACGATTTCCTCCCCAACGGAGATCTCGCCCTGTGCACCATGACAGGCGATGTCTGGCGGGTGAGTGGTATCGATGAAACCCTGAAACACCTGCGCTGGAAACGCGTGGCGGCGGGCCTGCATCAGCCGCTCGGACTCGTGGTGGCGGACGACAAAATCTGCGTCCTGGGGCGCGATCAGATCACTCGCCTGCACGACCTCAACGGGGACGGAGAAGCGGACTTTTATGAATGCGTGACAAATGGTTACCTCACCTCTGCCGGCGGACACGATTTCATCTGTGGACTGGAGCGGGACGCGGAGGGGCGTTTTTATTCCGCTTCCAGCACCGGCGGCCTGTTCCGGGTGAAGGAGGGACGCATGGCAGAAACGCTGGCCACGGGATTTCGAAACCCTGACGGATTGAGCCTTTCGCCGGAGGGCACATTGACGCTGGCCGTGCAGGAGGGCGAGTGGACACCGGCATCGCAAGTGATTCAAATCACACCCCTTGGCTACTACGGGTATCCCGGTCCGCGGCCCTCTGTGGAAACCCTGCCGCCGCTCGCCTATCTGCCGCGGGCGCTCGACAATTCCTGCGGCGGGCAGGCGTGGGTGCCGGACGACCGCTGGGGGCCGCTGCGCGGGCAAATGATTCATCTTTCCCAGGGGGCGGCGACTCATCATTTGATCCTGAGACAAAATGTGGGTGGCCAGTGGCAGGGAGCGGCGGTGCCGCTGCCGGGGGATTTTTTGTCAGGCATTCACCGGGCCCGGTTTAGTCCGCGTGACGGGCAACTCTACGTAGCGGGCATGAATGGTTGGGGCGTGTATGCGCCTGACGATGGATGCCTGCAGCGGGTGCGGTATACCGGTGGTAGCATGCAACTTCCAGTGGGATGGGAAGCTTGCGACAACGGTGTGCTGGTGACCTTTTCCTCCCCGCTGGGTGCGGGTGCTGAGGATGCCTCGCGCCATTTCGCCCAGTGCTGGTCCTATCGTTACGGGCAGGCCTATGGCTCTCCGGAATTTTCGGTGCGCTGGCCGGGAACGCCCGGGCATGATCCGCTGGAGATCACCTCGGCGCACGTATTGAATGGCGGACGTTCGCTGTTTCTCGAGATCCCTCAGTTGCAGCCCGCCTCGCAGGTTCATCTGTTTCTACAGCCGGAGGCGTCCGGCTATCGTGAGATGTTCCTGACCGTACACCGGCTGGGTCCGGCGTTCACGGATTTCCCTGGTTATCAATTCATCGCCAAGGCAGGCCCTGCTTCATCCGTGATCACGACGGCGACCGGACCGCGCGCGAATCCATGGAAAGACGGCCCGCCGGGCCGCGCGCTGCGCCTGGAAGCCGCCAGCGGCCTGCAATTCGCGACGAAGGAACTCAAGGCCCGCGCCGGAGAGCGGCTTTCCCTCACCTTCGCCAATCCCGATGCCGTCCCGCACAACTGGGTCCTGCTCAAGCCCGGCACCGTGGAGAAAACCGGTGATCTCGCCAACAAGCTCATCTCCGATCCCAATGGATTTTCCCGCCACTACGTTCCGGATACTCAGGACATCCTCGCCTGGACCGATATGGTGCCGCCGGCCGGATCATTCACCATCCATTTCAACGCTCCCCCGATGGCCGGTGACTATCCCTACCTCTGCACTTTTCCAGGTCACTGGATGCTGATGAAAGGAGTGCTGAAGGTGGAGTGAGGAGAGGCCGGGCTTGACCGTTCTGAGCCGGGCGGTCATAGTGAAGACATGACAAAAGCCGCCGGCAAGCCCCAGCGCCGTTCCGCCC
>DATAIE010000022.1:0-3908 GCA_036262875.1 Verrucomicrobiales bacterium | reverse complement strand
TCGGAATTCATGGAAGCGATGAAAAACCGGGAATGGCTGGTCAAAAAACGCCCGCTGCCTTGCGGCCAATCCAGAAGATGGCGAGGAGACCGATGAGGGTGCCGGCCCAGGCGGGATGAGCCCAAATTTGGAGACGGCGCTCGATCATCTCCTCCTCCGGCAGTGCGGTGACGGCGGCGAGGATTTTGGCGGGGTCGGCGGAGTCCATGAACTGGCCGCGGGTAAGCTGGGAGATTTCCCGCAGGACTTCCGGACGGGCCGGCTGACCGCGCTTTTCCTTGCGGGTGCCCTGGACGGAAATGACCGTCTCCAGCGCCGTGCCGGCCTCAGCACAAGTGAGACGGACTTTATAATCGCCGGGCTCTGTGGGGGTGAAGGTGCCGTTGAAGAGGCCCCATGCTTCGGCTCCGGCGGGCAGGAGGCGGACGCTCGAAGGCTTGCCCGTGGGGGACACAATCTGGGCGATGACGGCGCCTTCCTTCAGCGGTTCGCCGGCGAGGCTCATCACGTTCGCATTGAGCGTCAGCGTGCCGCCGGAACGGGGGCGGTCGGGCGCGAAGAAGAGACGCATCTTATCCCCCTGGGCCATGTTCCGCTGATAGGCCATCCACCGGGCGACCTGGCCCCAGAAACGGTAGTGATACTTGTCCTCCACGCCGCGGCGCCAGCGCCAGGCTCCATCTGCGCCCATATAAAGAATCTTCCCCGCGCCGTAGGTGCGTGTGACGATGAGGGGCACCCGGCCAAATTGATTCGTCTCCGTGGCATGCGTGGCCAGCACTTCCGTGCCAACCTTCGCGCGCAGAGCAGGCGCGTACCACTGGAATCCCGGCAGGGTGGACCAGACGCGGGCACTTGCATCCTCCGTGTCCTCCAGTTTTGTCAGGAGGCTTTGGGTGCCGGATTCGGTGAGAACGAATTTACCAGGGGCGGCAGTGCCCCATCCGCGCGGCTGCGCCTCGTCCCAGACGACCGGCAGAAGTTCTGTCAGGGAGGTGGTCAGCAGAGAGGCCGTGAAGCCGCGCAGTCCTGGAAGAAAAACGAGTCCGCTCGCCTGATCGCGCACCATCTTCACAATGGAGGTGCACTGTTCGGGCGTGAGCTGGTTTTTCTCCACTCCCACGTCACCGAGAAAGATGACGTCGTATTTGGTCAGTTCCTCGTCTTTGGGAAACTCCTTCAGATAGCCTCGGCCGGCTCCCACTTTGCCGATGTCGGGCTGGAAGAGAAGTGTATTCACCTGCACGCCCGGATCGCGCTCAAGGGCGTTGCGTAGATACCGGTATTCCCAGCGCGGGAAACTCTCGATGACGAGCACACGCAACTGTTCCTTGCGGACATCGAGGTCGGCCTCGACGCGATTGTTGTCCGTATTCCGCTCCGCTCCCGTTTTGGGAACCGAGAGCGTCAGGTGCACTTTGCCCGGCTCCCGCGGCCTCCAGACGATGGCGTCCTGCAGCCGGCCCATGGCGGGCAGGGTCACATCCTGACGGATTTCCTCACCGGTGGAGGTAGTCATGGTGACACTCACGACTTCCTCGCGCGGCAATGCGGAATCGATGGCGAAGGGAATGCGCAGCGGCTTCCCGCCGACGGCAAAGGTGGGTACATCGAAACTCACGATTTCCACATCGGGCAGCCGCGTATCCGCGCCGATGGGCACACCGATGACGGGCACGCCGCGCATCCGCATGCGGGTGGCCGCCTGGGACGGGGCCGCGCCGGTGTTCCAGTCGCCGTCGGAAGCCAGCACCACGGCGGAGAGACGCGGCTGCTGTTCGAGGAGCTTTTGCATCGCGCCGTGCATATCTGTGGCTTCGATGGCGGGATCCTCATTCGAAGAGAAGGGCTCAAGCACCACATCCATGCGCTTCCGGAGCGGGTCCCAAAGAGCGGGGTCGATGAGCGGCGCCGTGGCGGTGGAGCGTGCTTTGGCCGGGGCTTTGGCGTCGGCGGGATCGACTACATCCTGCGTCTCCATGCTGCCCGATGTATCATAAAGCACTGCGACCACCGGTTTTGTATCCGGCTTGAATGTCTCGCGCCATTCCGGCTGATTCAGTGTGATGGCGATGCCGATCGCCACGAGGACGCGCAGGAATTCCAGCCAGCCGATCGCTTTCCGCCAGCCGCTGCGTTTCCAGCCGATGACGGCCAGCACCGCCACGACGGCGACAAAGGCAACCGACACCGTCAGGGAAAGCGGCGTGTGCGTAAAAACGAGTTCGCGGGTGGAGACAGTCATGAGTTTACGCCGGCTGCTCCTTCATGGAATCCGGTTTCTTTTCCGTCTGCCGCCGTCCGGGCATGCAGAGGAGGGCCTCCAGGATGAGCGCCGCGGCCATGGCCCACAGGAAAGTGCGCCATACTTCGCTGGTGAGGCTCTTTTCATTTTCCAGCGTGCGTTCGAGGAGGCGCCAGTCGAGCCCGGAGAAGAGTTCATCGAGCGCGGGTTTCCCCAGAGTGGGAGAGGCATCTTCACCGGGGGGACGATTGAGCGCCGCGAGGAGATCGGGCTTGCCGGAGGCAGCCGCGGCCTTCTTCAAAACTCCGGAGCGCAGAGGACGGTCGATGGTCAGGACCGTGGCGGGATCGTCCACATCAAGGCGCGTCCATGCGGCGGCGTCCTCACCCAGGGACTTCGCACCCGCGAGGCGCTGCTGGGCATTGCCGAGCGAGGCGGCGCCTTCATTCAGTGCGCGGTGCAGCATCGCGAACAGCACGACGCCATCGCGCGCCAGACTGGACGAACCCGGTCCCGGAGCAGTTGTCAGGAAAAAGGCGGCGCGTCCTCCGTCCGGCACCATCGTCTGGAGCAGCAGCGGAGCCTTGCCGGCGGCGTCTCCCAGTCTGGCCAGCGGGACAAATTCGCCCTCCACACTGCACCAGCGCTGAGCCTCCACTTCTCCCACAGGCAGGGCGGTGCCGGCGCGGGTGCCCGAGAGCAGTCCGGTATCGCTGCGCCACCAGTCGGCCAGCACCGGTTTGTCGGCGGGAGCGGTTTCCCATTTCGTCCAGTGGATGCCCTGGAAGGCCTCGCCGTCCGGTGCATCCGGCGGCAAAAAGAGCAGACTGCGCCCGGCTTTCACGTGCGCCGCCAGTTGTTTCGCCACGGCGGATTCAGCATTGGGCAGCGGTGCCTGCCACACGATGAGCGCGGTGTCATCCCATCCGATCTCCGCCGTCCTCGCGGCGGGCAGTACCGCCGCTTCATACTTTCGTGAGGGATCGGCAGGTGCGCTGAGAGCGGCGAGCAGCGGCCCTGACACTTCCCCGCGGTCGCTCACGATCACCGACTTCATCGCCGGCGGCTCGTCGAAAACGAAATTGAACACATTATCGGACGGGCTGCTGTCCGCGGGCAGTTCGATGCGGCCCCAGCCGCGCTTCGTGGCTTTGTCGATGGGAATGGCCTGCGCCTGGAGCAGCACCTGGTTTCCTTTCAGTTCCGGCTCCAGTGTACTCGCAGTGCCATTCACCACCACGCGCAGAGGAACCTTCAGCTTTTCAGAAACCGGCGTGTTCCGTTGAAGGCGGATATCGAGGAGCAGTTCCGCTTTGTCCGCGGTCTCGCGGCGGGTCACATGCTCTACGGAGATGCCCATGTCGGAGGGCTGCGTTTCCTGATAGGCGAGCACCTGGAAACGCACTCCCGGCAGCGTTCCGAATGCGCTGCGCAGCGCCTGCCACCGGCCACCGCCGGCATTCCAGTCGGACTGGCGCAAATCGCTGAGCAGCCAGACATCGGTGCGTCCGGTTTGATTCGTCGTGATGTAATCCAGCGCCGCCTGGAGCATCGACGGTATATCCGCCGCCGTATCCGTGGGGCCGGCCTGCGGGAAATCCGGAAGCGATTCCGCCTTTTCCAGCGTCACCGGCTGCAGCGTGGCGCTGTCGATCAAAATCAG
>DATAIE010000021.1:0-3907 GCA_036262875.1 Verrucomicrobiales bacterium | reverse complement strand
CCTCTTTGAGCGTGCCGTCGGCCATTTCCACGCGGTAGACCCGGTAGCCCGGCTCCATGGCGGCGTTTGGCGTGAGGAGATTCCGCAGCAGTCCGTCCACGCCCATGGCGCCCGCGCCGCTGAGGTTCGGGCCAATGAGTGCGCCCGTGCCATTGATGGTGTGGCAGCCGATGCAGATGGTGGCCATCAGTTTCCCCTGGGCGATATCACCCGGTTTTTCCGCGAGGGCATGGAATTTGGCATACTTCACATCCATGGCCTTTGCCTCGTCCGGTGTCAGGACAGAGGGAAAGTCCGTGGTCCGCGCCACGCGGGCGCCGCCGTGCAGCTCACCCCAGTTGTTGCCGGTATACTGCACCACCAGCCCGGCGGGAGGCACGGGGAAGGTGCGGTCGAAGCTGGCGCGCATTTCCTCCGGCGTGCGGCAGACATTCCAGACGCGAAACTCGGAGAAAGCGCCGGCAGTGCCTTTGGGCGTGTTGCTTTGGCCAAAGCGCAGATTTTTCAGCGGATGGGTCACCGGTTTGCCTTCCGCCTTGTCCTGCTCGCCGTTGATGTAGATCTTGAGCGCTCCCGCAGCGTTGCGGGTCACGCCGACATGGGTCCACATTTCCGGAGCCACCGGCTTGGTGGCGACGATGGCGTCGTGCACTCCGGCAATCCAAACGCGGAACTTAGAGTCGAAGAAGTTGAAATCCGCTTCATTCTGTCCGGCGAGGATGCTGTCCTCATTGCCAATGCCCGGCGCAAGACGCACCCAGCACTCTACTGTGAACGGCCCTTCCAGCGTCACCTGATTTTTTATCCAGGATTCGTCCTTCCCGTCCAGCACCAGCACGGGGCGGAATGCACTGCCCATCTTTTCCATGAGCGACTTCAGTGCGGGCTCGTTCTCGCCGAGAACGACGCCGAGCTTTTCCAGCAGCGGTCCGTCGAGTTCCTCCTGGGGAATGGTCTTCGCATTGACGGCAGCCACGACCGCCTGAGCGCCGGGTTTGGAGGCCGTCATAGCGTCGAGAGCGCGGCCCCGTTGAGGAGGCGTCAGGTCCGCCCAAAGGGGAATCAATTTGTCAGGCACTGCGGCCAAACAGGCGAGCGCCTCCTCGCGGGTGGCCGGGTCTGTCGATTTGACATGAGGAAGGAAAATGTCGGCGCGCCGCGAACCCAGCAGCTTCAGCGTGCGGAGCGCCGCGACGGGCGCTTTCTCCACAACGGCCGCGACCTGCGGCTCCAGATCGCTCAGATTGAACGCGGAGACGATATCCAGA
Source organism: Verrucomicrobiales bacterium (assembly GCA_036262875.1). Taxonomy (GTDB): domain Bacteria; phylum Verrucomicrobiota; class Verrucomicrobiia; order Verrucomicrobiales; family V1-33; genus V1-33. The sequence continues at coordinate 2,639 of DATAIE010000021.1, read as the reverse complement.
CCGAGCGCCGGCTGCGAGTTCAGCAGCTTCGCGGCCTCCTCTTTCACAAGCGGTGCCAGCACGCGCGCATCAAAACGGGTCTTCTGGCGCAGCAGGGATTTCAAGCCTTCCGGCTTTGCGACCAGCGCGGCAAGAGCCGCCTTTACCTCCGGAGCGTCAGGCGCTTCGGCGAGGCGCAGCATCGCCTCGTCGCTGGGAGCGGTATTGGTTCTGGCGATGAGTTTCGCCACCCGGGGCGCGGAGTCTTTGGCAGGCAGGGCCAGGCAGGCCAGCATGAGTTTGTCCGCGGAGACTTTCCCGGATTCCGGTGAATCCAAAAACGCGGCGACGGCCTTGGGAGCACGCTCAAGGAACAGTCGCACGAGATAGCGCTCGAATTCGTTCACATACGCCGGGCCGACTTTGATCGGCCGTCCGGTGCTGGAGGACGGCGCAGTCGGTGCGTCGAGAGAAGGCGGGGCCGCCTCGAGCATGGCACTCATCACTTCCGGAACCATCTGCGCCTGGTTTTCGGCGATGGCGAGGCCCATGGTCTGAATGCGGGCCATGCGCACCATCGGATCAGGGTCGTTCTTTTGCGCTACCGCGGCGATCAGGCTGGCGGCGACCGCTTCACGGCGGAGGTTGCGGTTTTTGGAATTGATAGGCTCCACCGGCAGGTCGCCCGCATTCTGCACCTGCTGAAGCACCCAGTAAGCCTGGATACGGGCCGCATCCGGATAGCCGCCGGGGGCTGCTGCCGGCTGACTGCCGGTCACCAGTTTCTTCAACTCCGCCACCGTCCCGTCCGCCAGCTTTTCCTTGTCCGTCAATGTCTGCCAGGCCGTGTGGCTCTGCGCCAGCGACTGACCGCCGAGCTTACCCACGATCTCCGTCTCGGGCAGCTTCGTGAAATCCGGCACCGGAAAACACTTCTGATCCTTGTGTTTCACCCGCCAGATGCGGCCACGCTTTTTGTCGCGCTCCGGGTGATTCCGCGGCACTTCGTTGTGGCTGATGATCTTATTGTACCAGTCCACAATATACACACAGCCATCCGGACCGAGCGTCATCGCAACGGGACGGAACCACTCGTCGCTGCTGCAAACGAAATCGGGCAGCCACTCCAGTTTCCAGCCTGCACCATCGCGGTGCATTTTGATGGCCTGGATTTTGCGGATGATGGGATTCGCCACCAGCATCACATCACTCCACTCCGCCGGATAGGCTCCTTTGGCATCGGTGAGGGCCAGGCCGCTGAGGCCGGTGCCGCCCATGCGGAATTCAGCGCTGGCCGGGAATTCCGGAGCATAGCTTTTCCACTGACCGTTCGAGCAGCCGGGATAGTTCCCGTATTCATGAAAAGGCATCACGGGGTATCCAAAGTCATTGGCCTCCTGAATGAAGCTCTCGCCTTCTCCATTCATCACGAGTCCCCAGATATTGCACGGGCCATTGCTCGTGATTTCAAAGTCTGAGCCGTCCGGATGAAAGCGCGCCATGCGCGTTTGGTCGAACTGCACGGCCTTGGCCTCCGGACCGACGACTTTGCCGTAGTTGAAAGCTCCCTGGGCCAGCCAGATCCAGCCGCCCGGAGCGCGCGTGAACTGGTGTGGAAAGAGGTGCGAGTCCTGCACGCCGAATCCTGTCAGGACAACCTCCCGTTTGTCGGCTTTTCCGTCGCCATTCGTATCGTGCAGCAGTTCCAGATCGTGCCCGTGCTGGACATAACACCCGTCCTTGTAAGGCAGGATTCCGAGGGGAATGGCGAGACCGTCCGTGAAGACCTTTGGCTCCTTCGCAAAACGCGGCGGCGCACCGTTGGTGCCACGGTCTTCGATATCATAGACCAGCACCTTGTCCTTCGCTTTGCTGGCGTAGAGCGCATCGGCCACGGCCGGGCTCTCATTCGCATCCACCGGATACTCCAGAGCCGTCATTGTCCACAGCCGGCCCTTTTGGTCAAAATAGGCGGCCACGAATTTACCGTATCCCTTCGCCTCGTCCTCGGCGGCGACCAACTCGATTTCAAATCCCGGCGGCACTGTGAACGAGGCTTTTTCCTCCTCTGCGGGCACCGGCGACGGTTTCGCCGCCTTCTTCGGCTCCGGCGCGCCCTCACGTTTTGGCGTAGGCGGCAGTTCCTCCAGGGTGATATCCTTTACCTGCACCTGAGCCTTGCCGCCTCCGTGGATCTGAACGCCGATCTTCCCTGACAAAGGAATCTTCGGATCCTGTTCGATGTAGTCCACTCCCATCACGCCGTTGATCCAGGTTGTAATGCGGGGGCCGTCGGCGCGAATGATGTATTCGTTCCAGTCGTCGCGTTTGATGGCCGGCCCCAGGGTCTTCATGTCGCTCTGCGCCATCACCCGGTTCCGCCGGCTTTCGTCATACACGCAGCCCCACCAGGAGGGATCGCCGTAGTCGCACTGATACCCGCACATTTCGGAGGACTTCGGCACGCGGGTGGATCGCATCTGGATTCCGGAATTGATGAATCCTCCCGCGCCGGTGAGTTTGATCTTCAACCGCAGGACGTAGTTCCCGTAGTCCTTCTGCGTGGCGAGGAAATCGTTCTCCTTCACATTCTCTGTGAGGGAGCCCCCGGTGAGACAGCCATCCTGCACCCGCCAGAGTTTGGTATTGCCCTCCCACCC
>DATAIE010000020.1:0-15642 GCA_036262875.1 Verrucomicrobiales bacterium | reverse complement strand
CCGGCGGCCCAGCGGGTCCACTCGAACGGTTCGCCGGTCGTCCAGCGCCATGTGCTGTCTGCGTGCCGCCGTGCACCGAGCCAGCATACATATTCAGCAGCCATCGTCTGATAAATGAAATCATTCTCCGCTTCTGAGTCGACGGTGGCCAGATGTCCGCCCAGAGCCCGGCAGGTGGCGTCGGCTTCTGTCCATGACATGGGAACCTCCAGTCGCTGATAGAGATGACCGTTGCCCTGAAACCGCGCCAGCCGGGAGCGCGGCAGCCATTTCCCGGCCACCGGCAGGCCGAGGCGGCGGCTGATGCCCCATGCAGTGGTGCGAAACCGGTCCGCGGATTCGGGGAGACTGAAGTGCTGGGCCAGCCGCGAAGCTGTCAGGAATTCATCGATGGCTTCCGCATCGCGTCCGCATGAGAGGAGGGCGTGGGCGTCCGAGATGGTGACGGACATAGCCGTTTGTTCATCACCCAGCCGTTCGCAGGAGCCGGCGAAGCGCTTTTGCGCCGCGAGCGTCTTGGGATGCGCGGCACCCAGCGCGGACCGGAAACCGTCCGCCGCACGGCGCAGGAGATCGCGGGCGGCGGCGGCATCCCCGCGTTCCTCTTTCACCTGCGCCAGTGCTGTGTCTGCGGCCAGCGTCTCCGGATGGCCAGGCCCCAGGGTTTTCTCCCGTGCCGTGACGACTTCCTGAATGAGACTTTCGGCCCGCGCGGAATCCGTGTGTTCAAGAGTGGAGGCAAAGGCCAGCGCCACACGGCCGGAGAAGCCTGCGTCGGCGCCAGGCATTGTTCGTGAGCGAAGAAGGAGGTCTTCAAAGGGTTTGACCGCTTCCTGTGGTGACTGCCCGGCGGCGACGGCCTGCGCGAAACCGAGAGACGCCTCGAGGTGTTCCGGAGAATCGCGGCGAACCTCTTTCTCCAGTGAGGAGAGCACCTCCCGCCACCGGCTTAACGAATCCTCCGGGTGTCCGCGGGCGAGACTGAGTTCCGCCATCCCGGCTGCTGCGCGCAGTGTTTCTGCATGATGCGGTCCCAGCTCTCGCGTGAGTATTTTGAATGAAGCGGGCAGTTCCCGTTCCGCGCGGGCGGGATCGCCCATCGTCAGATAGGCGCGTCCGAGCGTGGTGCGAAGTCGAGCGGCGAGGACTGGACGGTCGCCGAATTCCGACGCGATCCGGCGCGCTGCGGCATCGAGAGGATCGGAGGTTCCGCTGGCGTCGGCGGCCTGCCGGGCGGCACTGACAAGATCATGGTCGAAAAAGCGGAGGATGGCCTCCGCATTCTGACGTTCCCTCATTTCACGCCGTGCCTGCCTAACGCTCACGGCGGTCATGACGAGAAGCGAAAGCGCGGCCACCACGATCGCCGCAGTGGCGGGCTTGTGCCGGGCTGCGAGTTTTCGCAGCCGGTAGGCCATCGATGCCGGCCGGGCCGTTACCGCGTCGCCGCGCAGAAAACGGCGCACGTCATCCTCCAGGGCTGCGGCGGCCCGGTAACGGCGGTCCGGGTCTTTGGCGAGCGCCTTCATGACGATCCAGTCCAGTTCGCCGCGCACTTTGGCCGCGCCTGCGTCGTTCCGGCGGCGCAGGCGCTCGCTGGGCCGGGGAGGGATTTCGTCGCGGAGCAGGCGGGCGAGTTCCGCGAGGCTGCTGGTGCGAATGCGTTCATGATCGAACGGCGGCTCGCCGGCGATCAGTTCATACAGCACGCAGCCGAGAGCATACACGTCCGTGCGGGTGTCGGCAGCGGCTTCCCCGCCGGCGGCCTGCTCGGGACTCATATAAGCGGGCGTTCCGACAATGCGACCCGGCTCCGTGGGATTCGCCGCATCGCCTGCCGGACCTGCCGCCCGTGCGACCCCAAAGTCGATGACCACCACTCTGGGAGTTTCCTCACCACTGCTGACCAGAAGATTCGAGGGCTTGAGGTCGCGGTGAATAATGCCCCGCTGATGTGCATACTGCACCGCTGAACAGATGGCGGCGAAAAGCGTCAGCCGGGCGCGCAGGTCCAGTCCGCTGCGCCGGCAAAAATCGGTGACCGGCTCCGCGTCCCGCACCAGCTCCATGACGAGAAATGGACGTCCCCGCGGAGTGATGCCCGCATCGTAGACTCGAGCAATGTTAGGATGCTCCAGCCTTGCGAGGGCCTCCAGTTCGATGTGGAAGCGCCTCACAAATTCCAGCGTGTCCATGCCCGACTTGAGAATCTTGAGAGCGACTTCACGGTGCACCGGTGTCAGTTGCCCGGCGCGCCACACCACCCCCATGCCGCCCTCGGCCAGCTTTTCGATGAGGCGAAAATTCCCGATCTCCGCCCCCGGCACGGCCTCCTCCACTACCGGCGGGAGGGAGGCCGTGAGGCGGCCGTAGATCGCCATCATGCCGTCCAGCGCGGACGCCGTATCCTGCTGGGCCGTCGGATGGGGCGGATGGTCAGGATTCATGATTCGTCGGCAGCATCCTGGGGGAATTCCGCGGTTTCGGGAAGCGTCAAAAGCACCCGTTTCCGGTCCATCATCCCATACCGCTGCCGGTGGAATGCGAATTCCCCGGGCGGAGTAACGCCGCCTGGCCCATTTCTTCCTTTTGGGAACCTGCCATCAACAGCCGGTTCACTGCCTCCCTCCTGCGGGGGAGGTCATCCTCCACCTGCCTGGCAAACAGCCTTCAGGGATAGATCGACTTCATTTCCCAGGTCGAAATCCGCTTGGCCAGCGCTTCGGCGCCTTCGGCGACCAGACTTACCCCCGAGTGATCCGCCGCCGCACGATGTGTAGCCACCATTGCCTGACGGTCATTGGCAAATACTTCGACAATGCCTTTGTCCAAAAAGACGCGCAAACGGAGCTCCTCGCCGGCTGGCAGATCGAAGGGGGCAGTGATCGTTCCGCACGTCAGAGTTTTCTGCGCCGGGGAAACGAGAATCGGGAATCCCTCTTTTCCCTCCGCATTACAGTGTATGTGAAGGCCCAGGTTTTTGGCTGTGCCCGGCTCGAAAATAACCTCCAGTTCCAGCGTTCCGCCGGCCCCTCCCGCCAGCAGCGCCGGCTTCTCCGGGCTTACCCTGATATCTGTCAGGCGCTTCTCTGGTCCCCGGAGCTGTTCCAGCTCCCGCAGCGGCTTGATGCGCAGTTTTCCATCCGCCGGGAGGCTGAGTTCGCGGGGAAGTGACTGCACGCCCGTCTGGCCGGTGACCGTTGGTTTCGCCACTCCTCCAGGATTGTACCACGCCCACATCACCCGCCGTCCGTCCGGTGTCAGCACGCTCTCCGGCGCAAAGCAGTCCCAGCCGTGCCAGTTCATCCGCGCGTGGAAGTCCGGATGGAATTTTTCGCCCTTCCAGTCTCCCAGATAATACCGGCAGCCCTTGTTATGGCTGATGCACAGCAGCATCCATTTGCTCCCGATTTTGAAAAAGTTAGGGCAGGAAACATCCTCGCTCGCCAGCACGTCCGGCATCTCGTTGCTGAGGAAGAGGCCGAGGTAGTCCCAGTGCTGCAAATCCGGCGACTTGAAAAGCGTCGGCGGCTTCCCGCTGCCGGGAATGCCTCCGGAGAGTGCGTAATAGGTATCACCGTCCAGCCAGGCATCCGGGTCCCAGTTGGCGATTTTGCCGGCGTCCTGGCCGGGTTTGATGATGGGTTCCACAGCCACCGGCTCACTCCATTTTTCCAGACTGTCATCCAGCGCGATGGCGACCTGGTTCCGCCCCGAGCCCTGGCCGTGATAGATAATGGCCGGGCGTCCCTCCTTCGTGAAGAAGCCCGTGCCGCTGAACATGCCGTGGCCGGTTTTGGGAGGTGTCAGAGTGGTGGGATGCCACTTCCAGTGGATGAGGTCTTCGCTGGAAACGTGGGCGAAGTTGAACCCGACCCCGTGCTCGTAAATGTAATGCAGGTGATAGCGGCCCTTCCAGTAGAAGGCACAGTTGGGATCTCCAGGGAACGCATTGCCTGGACCGGGGTGGCCGAGATGATAGGCGGGCCAGTCCGCCGGCGGGTTGGCGGGCCGCGCGGGCGTTTCATACTTGAATTCCGGTTCCGGTCCCGTGCGTGCGGTCAGATAGCCGGTCTTCCCGTCGAGCAGCAGTTTCCCGTTCTCCACCTTCGCGCCGCCACTGAGTTTGACGTAGGCGTAACGTCCTGTGCGGTCCCGGCCGGAGGGATCGTCAAACGTCCACCATGCCCATGGTTTTGGGCCGTCCTCCTTGTCAGGTTTCAGCGTCGCGATTTCCTCCGCTGTGAGCGCGTGATCGTAGATGCGGGCGTCTGCGATGGCGCCGGCAAAGCGCGCACCGTCCCCCTGCCGCTGATGCCGCTTGCCCATGACCACTACGGAATCGTAAGGGAACTCCTGCAGAGCCGCACTCACGTGATGCTTCGAATAGGGCTTCCCGTCCCGCAGGACGGTGATGTCATTGCCCTGATAGATGATGGCGATCTGGACCACCGTCTGCGGACCGGCGGTTTCCGGCGGAAAGGACACCTGGTTTTTCTCCGTGCGCCGGAAGAAATCACTGCCCGCCATCCATTTTCCCGGTGCCAGTTCTCCGAAAACGATGCCGTCGAAATGGTCGTGGTCATCGTCCAGCGAGAGCGCACTGCCGCCGCGCTGCGTCAGGTTTGCCGGAGCGGCCCAGGTTACGAGTGTCTTCTCTTTGAGGAAAGGCGTGGCAGGTTCTGCGGCGCAGGCTGTGTTCAGGACAAGACCGGCCCATGCGGGCACAAGGATACTGTTAGTGATGTTCATGGATGACAGATGGTTGAAGAAAAAGTGAACTTACTTCCTGCGCCGCACGTCGAGCCCGACGGCCGTCAGGATCACCGCGCCTTTGATGATGTATTGCAGGGAAAAGTGAACGCCGGCCTGATTGAGCCCTTTGTCGAGAATGCCGATGATCACCGCGCCGAGCAGCGTGCCGGGGATAGAGCCGACACCGCCGGAAAAACTGGTGCCGCCCACCACTACCGCGGCGATGGCGCTGAGTTCGAATCCCTGGCCCGCGCCCGGCTCCGCGGAGTAAAGCTGCGAAGCATTGATGACACCCGCGAGCCCCGCACAGCAGCCGCACAAAATGTAAACCAGCAGTTCCGAAGAGACCAGAGGAATGCCCGTGCAGCGCGCCGCCTCGCGGTTGCCGCCGATGGCAAACAAATGCTGGCCGAACCGCGTGCGATGCAGCAGCAGCCCCGTCAGGAGAGCCACCCCCAGCATCACCACCACCGGCACCGGCAGCCACGCGCCCAGCCGTTCGTTTCCGAGCGCCAGAAATACCGTCTCTTTGTCCGGCACCGGCATGGGCCGGCTTTCGTTGAAGCCCAGAGCCATGCCCCGTGCGATGAGCATGGTGGCCAGCGTAATGATAAACGGCGGCATCCTGGTGCGTGACGCGCAAGCGCCGTTCACCGCTCCCGCCAGGCCCGCCGCCGCCACGCCTCCCGCCGTGCCCGCCGCGGCACCGGACCCCAGCAGTGAAACCGAAACCACTCCCGCCAGGGCCACCACCGCACCCACGCTGAGGTCGATCCCGCCAACGATGATCACGAGAGTCAGCCCGAATGCCAGGATGGCATTGACCGAAATCTGCTGTGCGAGGTTCATCAGATTGCCGGGCGTCAGGAACCTCCCGTTCGGCACCCACAGTGAAAAAAGGGTCAGGAGCACCGCGATGGCCGCCAGCAGGGGAAGAAGCGTGCGCAAGCATTTCATAAAGCAGTCAGGCATTCGGGCACTGCGGGCATTGTAGAGGATCGCGCCGGTTCCCGCGTCGAGGTCAGCGCCGTCATCACCTCCTCTGGAGTAAAACTTTCGGAAAGACCCTCACGCAAAATGCGACCGTCGCGGTAAAGCGCGAGGCGGTGGGAGAGATTCATCACCTCCGGCAGATCGGAGGAAATCAGCAGCACCGCCATGCGCTGTGAAACCAGTTTGGCCAGGAGCATAAAAATCTCCTCGCGGGCGCCCACGTCCACCCCGCGCGTCGGCTCGTCCAGAATGAGAATCGCCGGCGGCTGCTCCATCCATTTGCCGATCACAACCTTCTGCTGGTTGCCCCCGGAAAGCGTCGCCACCCCGGCATCCGGCCCGTCCGCCTTCACACCGAATGTCCCCATCGCCCGCCTGACAATTTCCGCGCGCCGTGTTCTGTTCGGAAAACACCCCCGCGACCAAAGCTTTGTCCACGGCAGCGCCAGATTGAAGCCCGCCGACTGCGTCATCACCAGGCCCTCCCGTTTGCGGTCCTCCGGCACCAGCACGATCCCCGCCGCTCTGGCATCGCCCGCATGACGAAAGCGCACTGCCTGGGAGCCCCGGAGAATTTCCCCGCCGGTCGCCGGTGCGAGCCCCGCAAGGGCACGAGCCAGTTCGGTCCGGCCGGCACCCACAAGTCCGGCAAAGCCGAGAATCTCCCCTTCACGTAAATCGAAACTCACCCCGTGCACTCCGGGGGCGTGCAGATCCCTGACACTTAATACGACCTCTCCCGGCTCATGCGGCGGGCGCGGAAAATGGTCCTGCAACTGCCGTCCCACCATCCAGGTGATCAGTTGATCCGCCTCCAGACCATTGGTGTCCTGGGTGCCCATGCTGCGTCCGTCCCGCAGCACCGTGACGCGATCCGCCAGTTGCCGGATTTCATCCAGCCGGTGTGAAATATAAATGATTCCCACGCCCTGTCCCCGCAGCCGCCGCAGGCGCGCGGTGAGACGCCGCGTCTCTGCCTCGCTCAGCGACGCCGTCGGCTCGTCCAGAATGAGAATGCGCACCCGCCCCATGAGCGCCCGGGCGATTTCCACCAACTGCTGCCGCGCGATGCTCAGCGAACTCACCCTCTGCCGCACGTCTCCCAACTCTGCAAAGCCGAGCTCTTCCAGCAGCGCCGCCGCCTCCGCATTCATCCTCCGCCGGTCGAGAAATCCGAAACGTCCCGGCTCGCGCCCGAGGAACAGATTCTCTGCTATGGAAAGATTAGGCGCGAGCGCCAGTTCCTGATGGATGACCCGGATGCCCGCCCGCGCCGCCTCCGCCGGCCCGGCCATGCACTGCACCTGTCCATCCAGCAGGATCTCACCGCTGTCCGGCTGGTGCATACCGCCGAGGATTTTGATCAGAGTGGACTTTCCTGCTCCGTTTTCGCCCAGCAGTGCATGGATTTCCCCGCTGCGCAGTTCAAAGTCCACCGCCTCCAGAGCCCTGACGCCCCCGAATCGTTTTCCGATGCCGCGCAGCGAAAGCAATGCCGGCGATGAATGGGCGGCAGCGGCGGTCACCTGGTTTTCCGGAATCCCCCGGCATTTTCTTTGGTGATCAGTTTCACCGGCACTTTGATGTCCTTCTCCACGGCCTTTCCGTCGAGAAAGTCGAAGGCCTTTTGAGCTGCAACAGTGCCGATTTCCTGCGGATACTGAGCCGAGGTGGAATGCAGTTTACCGTTGAGAATAGCTTCGATCCCCGGCTGTGATCCGTCCACACTGACCACGGTAACCTTTCCTGAAAGTCCCGCCGCCTCGATGGCGGAAATGGTTCCCAGTGCGCTCGGGTCATTGATGGGGAATGCGGCATCCAGCTCCGGATAGCGTCCCAGCAAATCCTGCATCACCGGGCGCGCCGCCTCGGCGCTGCCTTTGCCCTCCTTGGTGTCCAGCAGCTTCATGTCAGGATATTTTGCCATTTCAGCTTTGAATCCCTCCACCCGGTCGATGCAGGCTTTATTCAGACTCAGATGCAGGATCACCACCTTCGCCGCAGGTTTCACCTTTGCGAGCGCTTCGCAGGCCAGTCGCCCCGCCTCCACGTTGTCACTCGCCACCTGACAAAGCACCAGGTCCGGATCACTTACCGGTGCATCCACAATGATGACCGGAATATTGCGCCGCTTCGCTTCGATGAGCGATCCCTTGATCCCCTCCCAGTTCACCGGGTTGATGAAAATGGCGGATGGCTCCTGCTGCAGCACGTCTGAGATATCGTTCTTCTGCTTCTGGGAGTTGAACTGTGCATCCAGACTCACAAGCCTTCCGCCTTTGGCTTCGACGGCTGTTTTGAGGCCCTCGTTCAGTTCGATGAAGAACGGATTGTTAAGCGTTTGCAGGGAAACCGCAAACAGCCTGCCGCCGTTGCCGGCGCTTTGCGGAGAGCGGCCACAGCCGGCCACAGTCAGGGCGAGGACGAACGTGAAGAGAAATCGGAGGGAGGAAGTCATGCGGAAGTTTCCGGCAAACAGCGAAGAAGTGTCAATTCAGCAAAGACGGTGAAGTGATGAACGTGAACTCCACTACGCCGTGTGGCGGCGGATTTCGAAATTCCGCCCCTCCCCTATTTGGGGGAACGGCACTGCAAGACGGGGCTGGTCATGCGGGCAGCCTGTTGCTACAACCGCATCACACCGTGCCATTGCCCCGCTTTTCTTTCTCTCTTTCCACAGCCCTTCTGCTGACAGCAGGGGCCGGTGCGGCGGCGGACGATGTGCCGCTGCGCACTGTGGCGGAAGTGCGCCATCTTCCCGCCGCTGCCATGGCCGTTCATCCAAAAGTCAGGGTGCGGGGCGTGATGACTTTTTCCTGGCACTCTGCACCGACTGAATTCACGCTTCAGGATGCGAGTGGCGCAGTGTGGCTGCCGCAGATGAATCTCCCCGCCGAATGCAGGGTGGGCACGGAGATTGAAGTAACCGGCACTGTCGAGCAGGGCGGCGTCGGTCCCGTGGTCAAACCGGAGTCCGTACGTGCCCTGGGGCAGGGCACCATGCCTGCTCCCCGCTCGGCCGTGTATGAAGACCTCCTGACGGCCGATTTCAATGCCCTCCGCGTGGAACTCACCGGCGTCATCCGCGGCCAGCGCGTGAATCCGGAAACCGGCCTCGGCTGGCTCGCCCTGGAACTCGCCAGCGGCGGCGGTCGCGTCACGGTCAATGTCACACACGAAATCACCGGCCATCCGGAACTCGTGGATGCCCGGGTGCGCGTGCGCGGTGTTTGCCTGCACGGCATGGATTCGCTGCAGCAGACCTTCCTGCCGGTACTCAATGCTCACGGGCTGGAGGACATTGATGTTGTTAGCGCCGGCACCCTTCAGCCATTCACGCTGCCGGTTCTTCCGCTCAATGCCCTGATGCGGTCCACCGGTCCCGCAGGCCCCGGCCACCGTGTGCATGTGCGCGGCACCGTCACGCTCCAGCGCGCAGAGGGCTCCTTTTTTCTCCAGGATGAAACCCGCGGCCTGCAGGTGTTTCTGCGCGAGCCTTCGTCCCCTCTGCCGGACGAAGTTGTGGAAGTCACCGGCTTTCCCGAGCCGGGAGCTTTTTCGCCGGTGCTGCGCGATGCCGACTGGCGGCCCTCCGGCAGCCGTGCCCGCGCCGCTCCGCTGACGGTTGGCGCCGATGAGGCCGTGAAGTCGGACGGACGCCTCCTCACGGTCAGTGGCCATCTCAATGCCATTGAAAAAAACGGTGGTGAAACCCTCCTCACTCTGGAGAACGGCGGCATCCGTTTCGTGGCGCGGGCTCCCGGCGATCTTACAGGTCTATGGATTCCCGGCAGCATTCTGAGCCTGACCGGCGTGTGCGCCGTGGAGGTGGGAAACTGGGAATCCCTGGTTACCCACCGTCAGCCGCAGGGTTTCTCGCTCCTGCTGCGCGGCCCCGCCGATGTGGCGCTGGAAAAGGCAGCGCCGTGGTGGACCCCTACGCGCACCGCCTGGATGCTGGCCGCCACAGGTCTCGCGCTGCTTGCCGGACTTGGCTCTGTTTGGCTGCGCTCCCGCCGGCGTCTGGTGGAGGTTAACAAAACGAGAGAGGCCGCCCGCGTCCAGTTCCAGGCGGTTCTCGGCGAGCGCACGCGCCTCGCGCGGGACATCCACGATACGCTCGCGCAGGGATTCGCCGGCATCTCCATGCAACTCGAGGTGCTCAACGACCGGCTCCGGGACCGCATCCCTGATGAAACCATGCACCACCTCGAATGCGCCCGCGATCTGGTCCGGCACAGCCTCGCCGAATCCCGCCGCACGGTTTGGAATCTGCGTGCCCAGTCTCTCGAAGAATGCGGTCTCACAGGTGCGCTCGAACGCCTTGGACAAAGCGTCACAGCAGGACACACGCTGAAATTCGATCTGCTCGTCACCGGTGAAGTTCGTCCTCTGCCGCCCGGTGTGGAGGACAATCTCCTTCGCATCGGCCAGGAGGCTCTCACCAATTCCATCCACCATTCCCGGGCTGCGGAGGTTCACCTCTGCCTCGCGTTCCGCCCCGACTCCGTCACCCTGACGGTGCGCGACGACGGCTGCGGCTTCGATGCCGAAGCGCCGCCCCGCTCCACCCAGGCTGGCGGCTTCGGTCTCCGGGGAATCCGCGAGCGCGCTGCTGCCATGGGAGCTGTCCTCCGGATCAAGAGTTGCTGCGGCGCGGGCACCACCATCGAAATTGCCGTTCGCCATGTCTAACAAAATCAGGATAGTCATCGTTGATGACCACCCCGCGATCCGCCTGGGGCTGGCGGCTATGCTCCAGGGGGAGCCGCAGTTTAACGTTGTCGCTGAAGCGGCGGACGTTTCCGTCGCCGTCGCCGCCTGCGAACAGCACCAGCCGGATGTCGTCCTCATGGACTTGCGCATTCCCGGCGGCGGCGGAGTGGAGGCCACCCTGACCATTCGCCAGCGCTGGCCATCAGTTAGGGTGCTGGTGGTGACCACCTATGACCGGGACGAGGACATTCATCGTGCAGTCCAGGCGGGAGCATCCGGCTATGTTCTCAAAGGCCTCACGAGCGCGGAACTCGTCGCGGCGGTTAAAACAGTCCATAGTGGAGGCCGCGTACTGCCACCCGCGGTGGCCACTCTGCTCGCCGACCGCATGAGCCGCAAAAATCTCAGCCCGCGCGAACTCCAGATCGTCCGTCTCATTGTCAACGGCCGCAGCAACAAGGAGATCGCCAACGATCTGGAGATCGGCGAAGAAAGCGTGAAGACGCATCTGCGCGCCCTCTTTGTGAAACTGGGAGTCGCCGACCGCACTCAGGCTGCCATCGAAGCCATCCGGCACGGCATCGTGCATTTGGACTAACAGATAAGTCAGGCAGACCGGCTTCGCACCCATGCTGGCCGGTCTGCCGTCATCCTGCGCTGCCCCCCCTTTTTGCAGCGTGCGGAAAGACGGATCATTCCTCAACGACCCTGAAAAACCGGCGGGACGAGGAGGGAAGGCCCTGAAACTGATAGCTGGTCAGAGGTTCTGTGGCTCCGCCGGCGGGATAGCCGGTCGCGGCGGGAGTCCAGGCGGTAAAATCCGCGGTGTACTCCAGACGATAGGTTTTCCCGGGATGCGATGTCCAGGTGACGTTAACGCTGCCGGTCAAGGCATTGTAGGAAATGCCAGTAAGCGTCAGCGGGCTGCCCTCCACAGGTCCCGCCGCAAACAGCGCCGCGATTTCCTCCGCCGTGGCCGCTTTTCCGTAGATGCGCGCTTCATGGATCAGTGCGTTCAGCCCGCCTTTTGGGCAGTAAGGAGGGAGAGGATCCGTGTGCCGCGACCCGAAGACCACCTCCTGTTCACCGGCGGTCCACGTGGCGAAGTTGGGCGTATTATATGTTCCCATTGGCACTCCATTGCGGTAGCCGGTGATTTCCACCTGGCCGCCGCTGAGATCCTTGTAGGTAATCGCCAGCATGATGCGGGTGCCGGGTGCCGTTTCGGTGGACACCGCGGTCTGGTCGAACTGACCGTTAGGCGAGCGAAGCCAGTTGGTGCTGCCGTTCATCCAGTTGTCGACGCTCTTTTCGCCGAATACAATGCCGTCAAACTTGTCCGTCACCGCTGAATCAAGGGTCAGGGCGGAGCCGTCTTTGGCCGCGTCGCCCAGGCTGTCGAGGGTAATCCAGGATATCAGCGTCTTGCTGCCGACAGGGACATTTCCGCCGGCGGTGCCGGTGTGGGCCCAGCCAGTCATGGAAGTTCCCGATCCCCGTACATGCAGGGCGCCGTTTTCCACCGCCGCATCACCCATCAGGACCAGGTCCGGATAGTTGCCTTTCAAGTCCTTCAATTCGGAGCCGGACTCGAATGTCCACTGACCCAGGAGGGTCTCCGCAAATGCAGGGCTCGCGGCCTGCAGCGGATTGGAATGGAGAATCGTCACCTCCGTGCCGTCGCTGTATCCATCGCCGTCGGTATCCGCCGCGGCGGGATTCGTGCCCGTGGCGAGGGGACCGGCATAATTTCCGTCGCCGGTTTCCACGGCATCACTCAATCCGTCACCGTCCGTGTCCGGATTGACCGGGGACGTGGGGGGACGGCCGCCGGCACCGGCGATTTCCGCTTTGTCGTTCAGCGTATCCCCGTCCGTGTCCGCATTCAGAGGATTGGTCAGGTGTGCCAGTTCATCGGTGTCGGACAGCCCGTCTCCGTCAAAGTCACCGGTGCCGGCCCCCGGACCCGGACCGCCGGCCCGTCCGGTCAGACTTGTCAGGTTTCCCGCGGTGGACATTTCCCACTGATCCGGCAGACCGTCGTCGTCGGTGTCTGAATTGTCCGTCAGTTGCAGTGCCTGAATTTCCGCCTGTGAGAGGGTGGTGTTATAAAGCCGCGCCTCATGAATGAGGGCATCGATGCCCCCGTTCGCCGCATAGGCCGGTGAAATGTGCCGCGGCCCAAACATGACTTCCTGATCCCCCGCAGTCCACGAAGCCGCACTTCCTGACGAATAAGTTCCCATTACCACTCCGTTGCGGTAGCCTGTCACCACCACGGTGGAGCCGGTCACCTGATAGGTAATGGCGAGTTGAATCATCGTGCCCGTGGAGGTTTCCGTGGAGACGGATGTCTGATTGAACTGGCCCGCGGGCGAGCGGCTCCAGCCAGTGCTGCCGTTCATCCAGTTATCGGCGGGCGTGCGGGGCGTTTCAGAAAACACGATGCCGTCGAACTTGTCCGCGGTGATCGAATCCAGCGAGATCACCGCTCCCGCCCGGGCGGTCGTGCTGAGGCCCTGCAGCGTCACCCAGGCCACCAGCGTTTTACTGCTGATGGCGGTGCCGCCCCCAGGGCCGGAATTGAAGGGACTGGCGGCCCCGCCTGGCGTGCAGGCCCAGCCGCCCGCGGTGGTGTCTGAGCCGTTCAAATCCAGCGCCCCGTTTACGATGGTGGCATTCCCCTGGAGGACCAGATTGCCAAAGTTCCCCGTGCTGTCCGCCAGAGAACCGTTTTCGAACGTCCACTTGCCCACCAGGGCGGCTGCGCCGGGCAGAGCAGTGGCGGCGGAAAAGGTGATCGCGGCGGCGAATCCTCTGATAGCTGTCTTTTTCATGCGGGTTGCGGGATTGGGGCTGGAAGTCAGACCCGGCGCCGGCGGCGGGCACCCAGCAGAGCGACCGACAAAATGCCGAGCATTCCGGCGGAGGGTTCCGGCACCATGGTCAGGGCGGCGATCTCCGTTTGGGTGAGTGCTCCGTCATACAGGCGGGCCTCGTGAATGAGCGCGTCGAGACCGCCGTTCACCGTGTAGGCATTGGCACCGGGCGGCGAAATGTGGCGCGTACCGAAGATCACCTCCTGGTCCCCCGCGGCCCACGAGGCGGCGCTGCCGGAACTGTAGGTTCCCATAAGCACGCCGTTGCGATAGCCGGTAACCGTTACGGTGGAGCCGGAGACTTGATAGGTGATGGCCAGTTGCATGATGGTGCCCGTGCCGGTCTCCGTGGACACCGCCGTCTGATTGAACTGTCCGTTTGGCGAACGGAACCAGTTGGTGCTGCCGCTCATCCAGTTGTTGGCGTCTTTCTCAGCGAAGACGATGCCGTCGAAATTGTCAGTGCTGACGGAATCCAGTGTCATGGCGGAACCCGCCCTGACGATGGGAGAGAGGCTTTGCAGCGTAATCCAGGAGACGAGCGTCTTGCTGCTGACAGCTACACCGCCACCGGCGCCGGGATTGAGGGGACTTCCTGCCCCGCCGGGCGTGGATGCCCAGCCGGTGGGCGACGTGGCCGAGCCATTCACATCCAGCGCCCCGTTTACGACGGTGGCATTTCCCTGGAGAACGAGGTTTCCAAAATGGCCGGTGCTGTCGGAGAGGGAGCCGTTTTCGAATGTCCACTGACCGACCATGGTGGCGGCGCGGGTGGTGGAGGTGAGGGCCATGCAGGCGGTCAGGATAGTTGTTAGTCGGATATGGTTCATGCGCAGAGGAGGGCTTGTTAGTGGAGAACCCGCTGCGGGCACCGGATGTGCCGCCGAAGGCGGGATGACGCGTAAATCGCAACGCCCGTTTAGCGGGACCTCCCGTCCGCCGCCACAATCCGGCTATCCCCCAAATCGGGGAAACGCGGTTTTAACTAACGTTTTTGAGGTGTCTTTGAGGGATTCCTCTTAATACCGGCGGGAGGGGCTGTTTCCCCCAAATGGGGGGTGTGGAAATCTGTTCAGTCCGGGGCGTATTTCTTATTCCGGAGGCAATGAATTCACTCTCCCCCGCGCATCGTTTCCGCGTCGCCACCGCGCTTCTCTTTATGGGCTGCTGCCTGCATTCCCCGCCGGTCGCATTCGCAGGGCTGGCCGGCCACTGGACCTTCCTCGACGGAACGGATGAAACCGGTAATTTCGCGCCCGGTACGCTTTCCGGAGGGGCTTCATTTTCCGGTGGCTGCCTGAATGTGAATGCTGCGGGCGGCCAGTTTTTTCGCACGGGAGCCTACAGCGGACCGGCTATCAATGCGAAAACGCTGGTGGCCTGGGTCTATGTGACCGACCTCAATGCCCGCGGCGGCTCGGTGCTCACTCTGGAAAACAGCGCCGGCGCGGATGTGTTCGACGGTATCGTCTATGCCGAGCGGCAGCCGCTCAAATGGATGGCCGGCAGCGACAACTGGCTCCGCACCCAGGATGTGACCGGCGCCGCTGAAACCACTGCTCAAGACACGCTGGTGCAGATCGCCGTCGTCTATGGAGATCCGGTCGCCGCTAACAATCAGAACCGCATCACGATTTACCGCAACGGAGGCAGCTACGGGACCTACCTCACCGGCGGACGCATCACCTACAGCACCGGCGCGGATGCCGTTTTCGGAAAACGCCACGAGGACACATCCGGCACGGCATTCTTCACCGGCCGGATCGAGGAGGCACGCATCTATGATACTGCGATGACCCAGGCGGAAATCGCTGCGCTTACCCTGACCGCGGGAACGCCTCCGGTGATTTCGCAGCAGCCGCAGAGCATCAGCGCGGTGGAAGGCGGCACCGCCTCGTTCACTATCGGCCTGCAAAGCACCTCCGGCGCTTCCTGGCAGTGGCGGCGCAATGGCCAGCCCATTCCCTCCGCCACCTCCGCCGTTTACTCTCTGGGACCGCTGGGCGTGCAGCAGGACAGCGGCGCCTCTTTCGACTGCATCGTCACCAATCCCTTCGGTTCCAAAACGAGTGATCCCGCCGTGCTCACTGTGAACCCGGACGTCACCCCGCCGTCTCTCACAGGAGTTTCCTGTCCGGGGGATGCTTCGGTGATTGTCGTGGCCTTCAGTGAGCCGGTGGACCCCGTCACCGCGGCGATCGCGGCCAATTACACCATTCCCGGAGGCACCGTGGTCAGTGCGCGTTTGGGGCCGGACGGCCGGAGCGTGGTGTTGCGGGTAAGCGGCCTCGCGGCGGGC
>DATAIE010000019.1:0-2773 GCA_036262875.1 Verrucomicrobiales bacterium | reverse complement strand
GAAGCCGTGCTTCTGCACCCACGCGTGGACCATGCTGTTGGTCTTCGCGTGGCGGGCGTAGCGGGCTTCCAGTCCTTCCTCCAGGATTTCCGTCAGCTTGCTTTCCAGCCCGTAGATGTGCGGAATGGTCGGCGTGCTCGGCGTCATGCTGTTCTCCGCGTTCTTCTTGAACTCGATGAAGTCGAAGTAATAGCCGCGATCCTTGATCGTGGCTGCCCGTGCGAAAGCGCGGTCGCTGGCGGCAAAGAGCGCCATGCCCGGAGGCAGGGCCATCGCCTTCTGGCTGCCGAGCAGCATCACGTCGAGCCCGAGTTCATCGAACGGGATCGGCACTGTGCTGAAACTGCTCACGGTGTCGGTGATGAGCAATACATCCGGATACTTCTTCACTACGTCCGCGATTTCCTTCAGCGGGTTGAGGACACCGGTGGAGGTTTCGCTGTGCACCAGGGTGACGGCATCAAATCCGCCTTTGCTCAGTGCCGCGTCCACGGCCTCTGGAGTGATGGGCTGCCCCCACTCCACCTTGAGCGCCTCCGCCTGCTTGCCGCAGGCGAGAGACACGTCATACCACTTGTCCGAAAACGCGCCGCAGCAGCAGTTCAGCACCTTCTTCGCCACGAGGTTGCGCACACTGCCTTCCATGACTCCCCACGCGGATGACGTGGAAATGAACACCGGCTGTTTAGTAACGAAAACCTGCTGCAGCATGGGCATGATGCGTCCGTAGAGGGCCTGGAAGTCCTTGCTGCGGTGCCCGATCATCGGCTGGGTCATCGCCTGAAACGTTTTGGCGCTGACTTCGATGGGACCGGGGATGTAGAGTTTGGTGTGTGACATGACGGGTTGGGTGGGAAAAACAGGGGAGGGCAGCCTTGGCCGGGTTTTTCCCGCGCTCAATAGGTTCTTCGCATTTTCCGCAAAGCGGGATGTCCCTGACTTTTTCCTTTTCCATCCGGCGCATCCGGTCTAAGCCGTAGAGTCCATGCCCGAATCTCCTCCCCCCTCACCGCCTACGAAGGCTCAGGTATTTGCAAAACGGCTTACCAGCACGCTGGCGCTGTGGGTGCTGGTGGCGGCGGCCATCGTGCTGGGGCAAAGCTGGCTTTTCTTCATCCTCCTGGGGTTTCTCGGGATGTCGGGCGTATTGGAATATGCGAAGATGGATGCCACACTGCCAAAGCCGTGGCGGGTGGGGTTTATCGTGATTTCGGCGGCGTTCATGGCGGGGACGTTTGCCATTTGCCAGGTAAACAAACGGGACTGGCCGATCGAAGTAGATGCAGCGTTCATTGCCCTCGCGGCGATGGCGGCGTTTGTGCCTGCGCTTTTTCGCCCGTTGGAGGGCCGGGCGACGCTCTGGGCCATCGTCTATACACTCGCGGGGTTCGTGTATGTGCCGTGGATGTGGAGCTTCATGACGCGCCTGCTCTTTGCGCGCGGACTTGATTCCGGGGGCCACGTGATCGGGGTGCCGGAACTGCTCTTTGTGGTGGCAGCCACGAAGTTCACCGACTGCGGCGCCTATGCGGTGGGCTCACTTTTCGGAAAGCATAAGATGATTCCCCACGTCAGCCCCGGAAAGACCTGGGAGGGCGTGCCGGGAGCGTTCCTGGGAGCGCTGGTGGCCGGGATGGCGGTGTATTGGGGCTACGGTTCGGCGCGGATGGGATTTTCGGTGACGCACGCGATCATCCTCTGTCTCATCCTCGCGGCGGTCTGTATCGTCGGGGAC
Source organism: Verrucomicrobiales bacterium (assembly GCA_036262875.1). Taxonomy (GTDB): domain Bacteria; phylum Verrucomicrobiota; class Verrucomicrobiia; order Verrucomicrobiales; family V1-33; genus V1-33. The sequence continues at coordinate 1,038 of DATAIE010000019.1, read as the reverse complement.
CTTGCGGAATCGATATTGAAGCGCTGCCTCGGGGTGAAGGACTCGGGCCGGATGCTGCCGGGAATCGGTGGAGCGCTGGACTTGATCGACAGCCTCCTGTGGACGGGGCCGGTGTATTATTTTTACCTGAAGTATGTCTGTGCAGCGTAAGCGGGTTATCATCCTGGGCAGCACGGGGAGCATCGGCACCAGTGCGCTGAAAGTGGCGCGGGATTTGCCGGAGCGCATGCAAGTCGTGGGGCTGGCGGCCTTGCGCAGTGTGGATGTGCTGGCCCGGCAGGCGGAGGAGACGGGGGCGCGTTATGTGGCGCTCTTTGATGAAAACGGCGTGTCGGACTTGCGCACGAAAGTGCCTGCGGGAGTGAAGGTCTATGGCGGAGCCCAGGGATTGATCGATCTCGTCACGGAAGTGGAAGCGGACATGGTGCTGGTGGCGATCATCGGCACGGACGGCCTGCGTCCCGCGCTGGCGGCGATCGAGTGCGGGCGGGATCTGGCCGTGGCCAGCAAGGAAATTCTGGTGATGGCCGGGGAGACCGTGATGGAGGCGGCCCGGCGAAAGGGAGTGCGGGTGCTGCCCGTGGACAGCGAGCACAATGCGATCTTCCAGTGCATGGAGGGCCGGCGCGCGGAGGAGGTGAGCCGGCTGATCCTCACGGCGAGCGGCGGTCCGTTCCGCACCTGGTCGGCGGGGGAAATCGCGGCGGCCACACTGGAGCAGGCGCTGAAACATCCCACGTGGGAAATGGGACGGAAGATCACCATCGACTCCGCGACGCTCTTCAACAAAGGTCTGGAAATGATCGAAGCCCGCTGGCTGTTCGATGTGGAAATGCAGCGCGTGGAGGTCATCGTGCATCCGCAGAGCATCGTGCACAGCATGGTGGAGTTTATCGATGGCAGTGTGCTGGCTCAACTCAGCCACACCGACATGTGTTTTCCCATCCAGTATGCGGTGACATGGCCGGAGCGGGTGCCGAACAACCTGCCGCCGCTGGACTTTGCGGCGCTGGCCAAACTGGATTTTGAAGCGCCGCG
>DATAIE010000018.1:0-2664 GCA_036262875.1 Verrucomicrobiales bacterium | reverse complement strand
CACCCGGCACCGTCGCTGTCCATACTGTCGAGCACCACATGGTGCATCAGCAGCGCCGGGGCCACGCCAAAGGATACGATGTCCGCAAGGGAGTCGAACTCCCGGCCAAACGGAGATTCCTCTCCGATCGCCCGCGCCACGCGGCCGTCCAGCATATCAAACACGCAGGCGGCAAGGATAAGTCCGATCGCCCACTTGGCGTCCACGTTGGAGGGCGGCGTCAGCAGGTGAAGCATTGCGAAAAATCCACAGGCCAGATTGCTGGCCGTCATGAGGTTTGGCCAGAAGTGGATCTTGGGAAGGTCGTCTTTCATCGATAAAGAAAGGCCGCGCGGATGGGGTGCGCGGCATCCCGGGTTGCCGGGTTGACCGTATGGTAGGCGTGCGTAGTCTTCCCGAAAGAGAAAAGTTTACCCCGCCATGACCGCCACCGCCACTTTCAGTCCCGACATGACCATGCAAGACCTCCTCGAGGCCATGCCGGGGGCACGCCGTGCTCTGTTTGCAAAATACCATATCGGCGGCTGCAGCAGTTGCGGGTTTGCCCCCACCGAGACGGTGGCGGAAGTCTGTCTCCGGAATGACAATATCGATCCCGCGGAGATGCTGGCACATCTCGAAGCAAGCGCGGAACAGGATGCCCGGATGCAAATCAGCCCGGAGGACCTCTCAACAATGCTCGCAGACGGCGCCCCGCTCCGGCTCATCGACGTGCGCTCCCGCGAAGAGCACGAAGCCGTGAAACTGCCGGGTTCCGAACTGATGACCCAGGAGGTCCTGCAGCGCCTTTTCGGCGAAAGCGACAAAGCGCAGCGCATCGTCGTCTATTGTCATCACGGGGTGCGCAGTCTGGATTCCGCTGCGTATCTGATTGGGCACGGCTTTACGAATGTGAAATCACTCGCCGGTGGCATTGATGCGTGGAGTTGTGAGATTGATCAGACCTTGCCGCGTTACCGCCTGGAAATGGAATAGGTCGAAATGACGAAATTAGAAGCCAGAAATCCGAAATAAAGCCCGAATGACGAATCACGAAAGACGTTCCCATGAGATTCGTCATTCGGATTTCTGGTTTCGGATTTCGTCATTCCCCCTCCCCTCCCTCCCATGAACGAAGAACTCCTCAACGCCTCCATCGCCAATCCCAAGAACCTCGGCGAAATGCCTGATGCCGATGCTGTTGGCACCGTCGGCAACCCCGAGTGCGGCGACATGGTGCGCATGTGGCTCAAGTTCACGGAGAAGGACGGACGCAAGGTGATCGACCGCGCCTCCTTCCAGAGCTTTGGCTGCCAGACCGCCATTGCCGTGGCGAGCATGGCGACTGAAATGCTCAAAGGCCGCACCGTGGAGGAGGCCCGCGATCTCTCCGCAGCCGAACTCAGCGCCCCGCTGGGTCCCCTCCCTCCCATGAAAATCCACTGCGGTCAGATGGTGGAGGGAGCGCTCCGGGCGGCTCTCGAATCCGATGCTCCCGCGAGTCCGCCGCCTTCCGCAGCGGTGACATCCCCTGCCCCGCAGGGCAATCTGGCGGAAAGCCTCGGTGAAGCCTCCGGCGTGAAACCTGGCAAACTCAAAATCGTGCCGCTCTAGCCCCTGCATCGCCGGCACTTCGCCAGGCGTATCCATTCAACGGCGCGTCCGCTTATCTCTCATGAATACAGACATAGAACTCACCCGCGAAGTCGAGGCCATCCAAATTCCCAGCGGAGACACCATCCTCCTTCCGGCGGGCACCCGCGTCATCATCACGCAGAGCCTCGGCGGCAGCTACACGGTGGCCACGGACCACGGTCTCGCCCGCATCTCCGCAAAGAATGCCGACGCCCTCGGACTCGAACGGAAAGACCAGGGAGCCGGCACCCCGGTGGAACCTCTGACCGGCGAGGAACTCGAAAAAGCCGTTTGGGAAGCGATGAAGACCGTCTTCGATCCGGAAATTCCGGTCAACATCGTGGACCTCGGCCTCGTCTACGACTGCGCGATCAACAAGGAGGAAGGCGACCAGACCGTGGTGAATGTCAAAATGACGCTGACCGCTCCCGGCTGCGGCATGGGACCCACGATCGCAGCGGATGCCCAGGGAAAAATCATGAGCATTCCCGGCATTAGTGACGCCCGCGTGGAAATCGTATGGGACCCGGCCTGGAACCAGGGCATGATTTCCGAAGTGGGCCGCATGCAGTTGGGAATGGTCTGAGGCCGTTGCCTACGGTTGCTCCTTCCCCGCCGGCTGAGGCGGCAGTGAGAACGGTTGCTGAGCGTTTCCGGGCTGACGATTCGGTCCAAACGGGGCATTCTCCCGGCGCAGATCCGGGCGATCCGCCGGACGCGGCGGCAGGCCGTTTTGCAGCCGCTGCCGGATGTTGTTCGCGCGGTTTCTTTTGAATTCTTCAAACAGGGGCTTCTGCTCCGGAGTCAGGAGTTGGTGGATGGCATCGTCCGCGTGCTCCATGGCCCTGCGGCTGTGCAGGCGGAATTCCTCACGCTGATGCACGATCTCCCGCTGGGCTTCCTTCATGATTTCCCGCACCCGGTCCATTTGTTCCGGCGTCAATTTTACCTGTCGGCGCATGACTTGCACCGTTTGCGGAATCCAGTCCGGAGCCACCACTTCCGGACCCGGAGTCGTTTGCCGCACAACCTCGATTTTCCGTTTGATGA
>DATAIE010000017.1:0-2740 GCA_036262875.1 Verrucomicrobiales bacterium | reverse complement strand
ACCACGGCGGCGTCCCCGTGCTGGATGTCGAGTATTCCTGGGATGCGGGTTCCAAAATGGCAAAGGTGGCCATCAAGCAATCGCAGAAGGTCGATGAGAAGGTGCTGCTCTTCAATCTGCCGGTGCCGCTCCGCTTTACGGTGAAGGGCGCCGACGGAAAGGAAACGGTGGAGAATGTCATCGCCACCGTGACGAAGGCTCAGGAGGACTTTCGTTTTCCGCTCGCCGGGCAGCCTGCCCTGCTCCGCGTGGACCCTGATCTGACGGTCCTCGCGAAGGTGAACTTCCCGACACCGGGCGACATGATGCAGGCGCAGCTCAAGTCCGACATCATCGGGCGGATGCTCGCTGTGGAACAGTTGGGGAAAAAGAAGGACGACGCCACGGTGAAGCAGTTGACGGAGATCGCCTCAGGAGACCCGCACTATGCCATTCGCGTGGAAGCCGTGGAGGCCCTGCAGCAGATGTCCAACGATGCCGCACGCACGGCGCTGGCCGGACTGACGACGCAACCGGATGAACGCGTGCGCAAGGCTGTGGCCGACGCTCTGGGCGGAATCTTCCATCCGGACGCTCACGCCGCGCTCGTAAAGATGGTGGCTGCGGAGCAGAATCCACTCATCGTTTCCTCCATCATTAACAGCTTCGCCGCGTGGCCGCAGGAGGACCTCGTGCCGTTTTTGAAGCGGCCCTCCTATCACAACATGATCGCCGCCGCCGCCATCCGCACCCTAAGCCGGCAGAACCGTCAGGATGCCGTGCCCGCGATCATCGCCGCCGTGAAGGCCGGAGGATTTCCCGCCCGTGAACTGGGCACCGCGCTCACCGCCATCGGCAGTCTGGCCCGCGGCAGCAAGGACGAAACCATCGAGCCTTTTCTCCGTGGATACCTGAGCTTCCCGCACCGCGTCGTGCGCATCGCTGCTGCGAATGCCCTCGGCGACCTGGGTGACCTGCGCGCCGTACCGGTTCTGAACGCTGTGGCGAGCCAGAAATCAAATCCTGCCGCCACCGCCGCCGCAGATGCCGCCGGACGCATCCAGGCATTGCAAACAAATCCTGCGGCTCAGTCCATCGAGGCGTGGAAGAAAGTGGATGCCCTGCTGCGCAAGACAGAGGAGCTGGAAAAGAAGATCGAGGTTTTGGAAAAGAAGAAGCCCGCCTGACAAAAACCTGAATGCCGCGCGGCGGCATGCAGCCTAACTCTGGCCGGTCTGCGCATACCAGCCCCGCCTCACGCTGACCACGGCCTGTTCGATAGCGTCGCGGTCCGGAACGTCGGGCAGCGTGCTGGCGGCATACAGATCGCGAATTCGCGTGAGTTGGTCCTCCGCGCGTGTCAGCAACTCATCGTAACTGAAGGCGCCGGCTTTGACCTTGAGAAGCCATTCGCGATTGGGAGTGCGTATGGTGAGCCGGCGGTGAACCGCAATCTCCTCCGCGAGGTCGAGCAGGCGGAACGTGTGCATCATGTTCTTGGCATCGTAGCCCTGACCATGGGCAAGCGTCCCCTGATAGCGCGACTCATTGCGGCTGGACAGCCACTCCTGGTATTCGCGCCAGTCCTTGCAGTGCTTTTTGTAGCCGTCCTTGTTGAATGTCATCCATGTCAGGGGAACCGCATCGCGGGGGACACTGCTGAGGATCACATCGGTGCAATCCGGACCGCTCCAGATACCTCCATACATTCCGGGCGGACCATGAAAAAGCGCGTGGCCGTCGCGGGTGTGCGGCACGGCGGTGAGGCCGCAGTCATGCTGCCGGAGCCCGCGCCGCTCCAGCCATTGCATCAGCGGGACACTCCCCTGCCCTTCCGGCACATAACAAAAATCGAGAATGGTCTTCCGCTCCTCCGGCTGTGGATTGACGATCTTCTTGTTCAATCCGCGGGCCTTGCGAATCTGGGTGGCGGCATAGCCGGCGAAGGATTCATAACAAAGTTTCGAAAGCACCATCTCCGCCGTGAAATGATCCATGAGAGGATCGCGGAGGACGATGCAGTCGGGAGGTGTGAAGAGCATCTCCAGAAGGTTGGGATTGTTCTTCGCGAGGAGTTCGGCGAAACGGCCGAGTTCATAGAAAACGATGTCGTTGGTCTCATTGTTGATCTGCTCTTCGCGGTGCAGGCCCATGATCCCGTCGAGCGGTTGCACGAAGACGCCCTTCAAATCCGTGTCGGACTCCGGTGTGTGGGTGCCATAGGCGCGGCTGCCGGAGACAACCTCCATGAGGCAGCAGCGCGGAGACCGCACCTCTGTAAGAGTCATGGCCATGCGGCGAGCGTTTCCTGGAAAAAGGCATCGAGCGGCGCGGTGTCTGCGGGAGCAGCTTCGAGGGCGCTCTCCTGCTGCTCACATTCGGCGCGCAGGCTCCCGAGAAAGTCGCGGAGGTTTTCACTGACAGGAAAGGCATCGCTCTCACGGCCCTCCTGTTTGAGAGCGACGAACTGATGAATCTCCTCAAGAATAGCCGCATCGCTCACGAGGGGCAGCAGGCCGGAAAAGGCCACCGGCGGAGGCGTGCCGTAAGTGAGCGCCCACCGGGCACAGAGCGTCGCGCGCATGACGTAGAGACATTTTTTTCCGTTCAGCTCCGACCCCTTACCGGCGGCGAGCCAGAGTTGTTTCGCAAGACCGAGGTAATGATGGACTGTGGGACGAACCCGAAAGCAGGCGTGCGCGAGCGGACGCAACCGGGCTGCAAAGCCATCGCGGTCGAAATACACCTGAGGGGAGCCCAG
>DATAIE010000016.1:0-8656 GCA_036262875.1 Verrucomicrobiales bacterium | reverse complement strand
GCAAAGGGGTCCCAGCGGGGGCCGTTGCTGTTCTTGCCGCAGCCAAAGAGGATGGTGTCCGGCCACTCGACGCCGGCGGGGGCGATATTGATCTGGCTGCGGGCCCAGCCGTAGAGCACCTTGCTGTTGCGGCCAAAGGAGCCCGCGTCGTCGCCCCAGACTTTGCCGGCCTCACTGGCGCCGGTGCGGCCGTGGTGGATGATGAGCGGCACGCGGCGGGGATTGCCGCTGCGGATCACGGCGCTGATGCCGGCGCATGTTTCCGTCATGCATTCGTCTTTATTCAAATCGCCGCGGCCGGCATCGCGCAGCGGATCCACGACGACGATGGCGGGATCGAATGCATCCAGCGTGGCCACGATGGGGAGTCGGTCCGGGTGGCCCTCCACCATGCAGATGCTGCCGAATTCCATGCTCTCGTAGCGGAGGATGCGGAGGTTCTCATTTACCAGCGCTCGCTCGTCGCGGGTGAGCGGGAGGACCATGCAGCGGAGGTCCGCCTTGAGACGGCGCGCGCTGTTTTCCGTCTGGAGAAAAAGCCAGCGTTTGCCGCGGGCGCGCGTCTCCCAGCCGAGGAAGGGTTTTCCCAAAATGGTGGCAATGGCGGCCTGGAGCGCGAGGCGGCTTTTGCCCACGCCGGGCGCGCCGATCATGGCGGTGCACTCGCCGGCGGAGAGGATGCCGTCCGGCCAGATCTCGTCGTTAGGATCGGGCTCGTAGGCGAGCACTTCCTCCACGGTCCAGAGCGGGAGCGAGGCGGATTTTTTCGCGGCGGCCAGTATCTTCTTCCGCATGGCCTGGGCGTCCGTGGCGATGGCCCACGGCTCGCCGTGGCCGGACCATCCGCAGTGGGCGCACTGCACGAGGCCGCTGGCGATATCGAGCAGCTCTGTGCAGCGCGGGCAGTCGAGCGTGAGGAGGCCATTGGCAGGGCGGGAGCCGGTGAGCTCGCCCATGCGCCATGCGCCGAGCAGGCAGTTTTCAAAAGCGGGGAGATCCATGGAGAAAGCGTTAGGCGGAGGGGCTGCCGTCATTTGTTAGACGAGGCGCGGCCTCTGCGTGCGCGGGGGCGTAGTAGTAGACGCCCTGGGGGCGGCCATTCGTGCGGATGCCGCCGGGCAGGCGCACGAGCTGGCAGCGGCTCCAGGCGGCGGGGTCCGCGCCGAGGTGACGCGCGGCGGCCATGAGGGAGCGGCTGTTTTCCTCATCGCGGCAGGGGCCGTACCAGCCGTGGAGGGACTTTCCGCCGCTGTGCACGGCCAGGGTGAGGCGCGGCCAGCCGTGCAGGGGGGCGCAGCGGTCCAGATGCCAGTGCAGCGCGGCCTGCTCATCGATGGTGCCATCGTCAAACTCGATGACGAGCCAGCGGCGCGGGCCGGTATTCTCCAGGCAGCGCGGCGAAACTCCCCCTCCCTGCCGCCGCCCTTTGGCCCCCGTCATGGGCGAGGGGACGATGAGCCCGCACGCCGCGGACTCGCCCCGCCAGGACTCGCGCAGGCGGGTGCGCGCCGTCTCCGGGCCGCCGGGCGCGAGGCACAGCCACTGGGTGTCAGGAAACAGGAGGTCGATCCAAAAATCCGGCGGCTCCGCTTTCTCGATGCTCACGGGGCTGCGCTCCCAGAGGTCCGCCAGACCGGCCACGAATTCCCGGCTGTTCGCATCCTGCACAGCACCGCGGCGGGCGATGGGACACGGCCGGGGAAAAGCGGAAAACGCGGGTGCCGCGGGCGCGATGGCGCGATCCGGGATGCGGCGGACGCAGGGAGCAGCAACGGGCGATGGGCCGGAGGATGCGTTGTTAGGGGAATGGGCTGGCTCCTCTTCGGAGGCGTTGGCGGGAGGGGAATCGGAGTCGTTAGGGGAAGCGGGAGCGGGTCTCCAGGCGCGGGAGCGGGAATTCGCGACGGCCTCGCGGATTTCACGATCGGAAACGGCGCGGCCCACGCCCGTCACCGCGGCGGCCAGACGGGCCACGATTTGCTCGCCATCGAGATGCGCATGAAGATGGCGCGCCGTCGCATAGAGCCACGCATGGACGCCACCGCCGGAGGAGGGGGGATTGGCGAGTTTCGTCGCGAGCCAGGAGGGGATCATTGTTGGATAATGGAGAATTGAGAATTGATAATGGTCAGGAACGGAGAGGTGGTGGATAGGGAGGATGAGAAGGGACACCTCTCTTCGTCTGTATTTCTTCCTATTTATCTATTCTCCATTATCCATTATCGCCGTGAAACGGCCATCTCTGTGAGGGGCGGGAGTAGCGGGGGCGGCCGTCGGAGAGGCGGCCGTCGAGGAGGTAGGTGCAGCCGCTGTGGCGGATGGCGGGAGGGGGCCCGGTGGGACGGAGAGTGATGAGGACATCGCGTCCGTCGTGAGTGCCGCCGTAGAGTTGGGCTTCCTCCACGGGGGTGGCGGGTGAGGAGGGCATCGTCGCCTGCGGCGAAAGCGGCCAGGCTCCCGAGCGGGGGCGGAGCCTGGCGCTTCGCGGCGCGGTGTTGAGTGTTAGGAAGCTGGAAATCCGAAACCAGAATTCCGAAATCCGAAGCCGGAGACTTGCAGTTCGGGGTTTCTTTGGAGCTTGGATTTTGGATCTTCTCTGGTGCTTGGCGCTTGGTGCTTGATGTTTCCGGCGTCCGCCGGCCTCATTCTTCCCAAAGGTACGAATCCACCTTCATGGACACGCCGTCCACTTCCCGGCTGCGTTCCTGGCGGAGGCGGGCGCGGCATTCCCAGCCGGTCATGGACTCGGGGACGATGCTCACGTCTTCATCACCGCCCGGGTGGTGGCCGCAGCTCTTGAGAAACTGATCCACTTTCCAGAGACAGGTCTCGGACTGGACGAGGTAGTCGAACATCTTCGGTCCCTCCGTGCCGTCGGGGTGGAGGATGCGCAGGGTGAGCTTTACCATATCATTGCCGCGCGCAGACGTGTCGTCGCGCGCTTCAAGAACGATGAGCCGGTAGTCGCCGGACGGCACGAGATGGGAGGCGCCGGGGACGGGGGTTTTGGTGCGGTAGGTGAGGGGCATGGTGTGTACGTGTTGTTTTTGGTTTGGTTTGTTCGGGTGATTTTTGGGGGAGGGAGAGGGAAGCCGGCTGACGCCGGAAGCGGGCCGGCTGCGCCGGAAGCACCAAGATCCAAGCTCCAAGCACCAGGGAAACATCAAGCATCAAGCTCCAGTGGAGACTGTGGGTGCGTATTGGAATTGGGGATACTGTATTGGTGTTTGATGTTTGGATCTTCTTTGGAGCTTGGTGCTTGGTGCTTTCGGCGTCAGCCGACCACTCTGCTCACCGTCAGCGATGCCGTCCCCGGCAACTCCACCAGTTCCTCCTCCGGAAACGCCAGGTCCGGGCACAGGGCCCAGAGGGCGCGGGCTTTGGGTTCGGAGAGGGGGCCGCAGGCGGTGAGGACGGCTTCGGGGCCGAGGCGGTCGAGGGCGCGGAGGAGCGGGGCGGCGGGAAGACGGCGGGGGCCGCGTTTGGGAATGAGGCGCACGCCGGGGATTTTTTCGCCGGCCAGTTTGCGGGCCTTGAGGAGTTCGCGCGCTTTCGTCTGCCACTCAGCGACCACGAGGGCCCAGCCGGCGAAGCGGGCGAGCTTTTCAGAGGGGAGGCTTTCGAAGTCGGGCAGGGCGAGGCCCACGGGGGTGGCGGTGCCGAGTTCCTCGCAGCGGGCCGGGCACGCCCAGCGGCGGGAGCACTCGCCGCAAAAGGGATTCACCCGCGGGGGCGATCCATGCCGCGAGGGGACGAGCGCGCGGTCCACGGCATCCTGCGCGGATTGCCTCGTAAAGTGCCGGGTGACAGCCACGCGGAGATCACAAAACAATTCATAGGCCGTCCACTCCTCGCGGTCGAATCGATGCATAAAACCGAGGGCGCACGCGGCGAGGGCGGCGCGGGTTTCGCTGAGCGGGCCGGGAATGACATGGGCGTGCCAGCCGCCGTCCTCGCAGAGCACATCCACGGTGCCGCCGCCGGGGATGCCGGGGATCTCCACGGGCAGCGGTTCCGAGCCGCAAAGCACCGCATAGCTGCGGCTCATGAGACGCACGGTATCCGCGGCCCAGCGCACGGCGCTTTTATCCGCCTCCGTGAGGGTGGACGAGAGGCTGCCGGCATCCATCCCCGCCATGGCGGCGCGAAAGGCGACATCCATGCGTTCGGTGCGCTGGAGGGCAAAGGCCGGGGGCATTTCCCGGAGGTAGTGGCCGCACAGCGAAAGCGGCGGCAGGTGAGAGGCGCGGAGGGACATGGGAGTGGACGTTTTTGGATTCTAAAACTGCAATTGTAGGATTTTTGGATGGAAATGGATGCGTCAGGAAATGACGCGGGAAGTGCGGCCCCGCCCGGTGCTCATTGCGTACTGGTGGCGCTCTCAGGGTGCAAAACCCGGTGTTGGAGCCGGATGGCCCGCGGGGAGACTGACCGGGCACGCCGGAGGCACCGGGACCCGGTCTGACGTCCGGGACGCCAATTCCCGGGAGGACCTGGCCGCCAGACACACGGGGGGAAACCGGTGCCCTTCCGGCGGGAGCGCGATCAGGGGGGTGTTTCGGAAGCGTTGTTTTCCGGAGCGCCGGGAGCGGCGGCGGCAGCCGGAGGGGTATCGTCAGGGAGCGGGAGGGCGCAGCCTTCGACACCGGCGGCGCGCAGCGCGGCACGCTTTGCGCGGCGCTCGCGGTTCATCGCATCGCGGCAGATGCGGTAGGCATACTGGGCACTGAGCGAGCGAAAGCGGCCGGCGGCCAGGGCACGGGCGGCGGCGAGATCCTCCGGTGGAAAAAAGAGAGTAATATTAGGCATGACGGCGGGGACGGTTGGCGGTCAGTTGTAGTTATTCTTGATACACTTACTGTTATAAAAAAAAGTGGACAATAGGTGAAAGTGTTACACCGTGGCCGGATGAGCACGAAAAAGAAAACCTCCTCCTCCCGCAAGCAGTACGGCCGCCGTGCCGAAGGCAAAACCCAGACGACCATCAGCCTTTCGGAAGCCGTTTATGAAAAGGCGAAAAAGAACGCCGACGCGGATGGCCGGAGCCTCTCGAACTACCTCGAGCAACTGCTGAAAAAACTGTAACCGCGTGCCGGCGGGAGAAGCGTCCACGGAAGCCCCGCCCGGTCCGCGATCGCCGCGGCGCCTGCTGGATTTCGTCTTCGCTTTCATGACGTGATTATGGCCGAAAATAAGAGCTTGTCCAACGTCTGCCGGTCTTACGCGGTATGACCCGGTAAGACCGCGTCTTACCGATAATAAACTTGACCGAAACACCGGCCCGTCAAAATCTGAGCGCATGGCCTCCCGTCCGCACACTGTCAAATTTCCCCCGGACCTCTTCGAGGTCATGACCCTGCGCGCCAAAGCCCTCGGCTACCGCACCGCCGCCGACTACGTGCGCGCCCTGGTGCGCTACGATGCCCTGGTGCAGGGCGGCCACGATGTAACCCTGCCCATCTCCCACCTGCCGGACGACCAGCAGGACCGCATCGATGCCCAACTGCTGGACCTCACCAAACGCGGCAAGGGGAAACGCGGGCAGTTGCTGTCGAAACTGATCGAACGCGTGACCAACGAGGGGAAAGAACCGTCCGGGGAGGAGATTGCGAAGAGTTTGTGAGAGGAGGGAAGGAAACTTCAAACTCCAAAGATCAAATTTCAGAGAAGCTCCAAGCCTCAGAAAGAAGGGTTTGGCTCACGTTGACAAAGCGGTGCACCGCGTACCGTTCGTTTCTGTCCCGATGAAACGCATTTCCATCATGCTGCTGACGGCGGTGAGCTGTGCCGGCGCGGGAGCCTTGACCCATCATTTGACGGAGACTGCGGCGGCACGCCGGAGTCCACGGAAACACGGAGCTGTGCTGCTCCTGCGGGCGGGCGCGCCGGCCTTTGACCCGGGGTTGGATCCCGCGAAAGCAATGCAGCAGTTGGCGCGGCTGGCCCCGGAAAACCGGATCCCGGGAATCAAGCAGCGGACCAGCTAACGAAACGGGCCGCCGTTATTGCTGCTCCATCGTCGGAAACGAATGCTTCCGGGAAACGGGACCAACCAAGCCCTCAGAACAGGAAGGTGATACCAGGACTCTGAAATCATGAAACCGGCCGCCCTGTTAAGCCTCCTGGGAGTTGCCATACTCATTGCGTTCATTCCCGGCTGCGAACATCCTCCTCCCCATGATGAGACCTTCGCGTTGGATCTGGCAAATTACGACTCGGGTAAAGATCCTGTCGCGCGGGTTCAGAGGATTGAAGTTTATGAACAGGCGGGCCCGGGACGTCCGGAATTCAAGGCCCTTGGTAAAATCTCCGATCCGGTCAGGGCGCGTGGGATGATTAAATTTCTGCGGGCGGCAATTTTCCACGTCGGCAGAGAGAACGTCGCAGTCCCAAAGTGGTGCAGGTTCTCCCTCCGGGTAACCTGCATGGGAGAGAGCGAATGACGTTGCCGGACTGACAGAATGAGAAACAGTAACGGACTCCAGGAAGCCGGGCACGGAGGCCGCATTTCCATTGTGCTTTAATCTCCTCCGTGGCATGACTTCGCACTGCGCTCATGTTGACCTCACCGGATCATCCCCTGCCGGAGCCGCCGGTGCGGCGGAAGGGATTTTTCAGTGGAAGCCATTGGAAACTGGTTTTGTGTATTGTGTATGCGGCAGCGGGAATCTGGCAGCTCCTGGCGCTGGCGGCGCTGCGCTGGAGAAATGCGAGCTGGTTTCCAGACGTGGAGTGGCTGCCGCTGGTGCGGGAAACACCGAGGGAGGACGATATGCAAACCTATCTGGCTCTTTCCGCTCTGCTGCTCATGGGGGCCGCGTGGGCGCTTTCGCCACTGGTGAACCGCGGGCTGCCTTCCGCGGAATGGCTGGAGGCGGGTGCGGATGCGCCGCCGCCGGCACCGCCGCCGGAGCCGGGGCCTGTCCAATTACCCTCCTTCACCTCAGCGGCGGTGCTGTCCATGTCCATCGGGCTGGCTCTGGCGCTGGTACTGGATGGCCTGCAATTTATGGAGCGCCGGACGGTGGCGTGGCGCCTCGATGGCGGAGCGCTGCTCCTGCCCTTCGTATTGTGGGCGATTGTTCCGTTGAGCGGCCACTTTCCAGGCTTCGGGCCGCAGTTGAAGCCTGGCCGTCCCGGATGGAAGCGGCGCGATTTTTTCCGGCGCGGCGACGGGCCGGTCGTCCTGAATGCGGTGATGCGCTGCGGGGCGTTTCTCTCCGCCTTCGCGCTCTGGGGGGTGATCGCGGAATGGGAGGACGCCCGCCCCTCGCCCGGTGGACTCGACGCCGGTCCACGGTGGCTCTTCCTGACCCCTCTGGTGCTCACGGCGCCTGGTGCTCCGCGACCGGGAGCGCTGCCGTCCCGGCGGCCTTTGGATGCTCTCCGAGAAGCGGTAATTTTTTCGGACGCCTATCCAAAATGCCGCTGCGCGATCGACATAAGAAGAGCCGCCGGGGCGGAGGCGCTCCCAGTCGTCTGGTGACGGACGGCGATATATTTCGTGAGCGTGCGGCAGCTTGAAGCCTCTTTGATGTTTGAACTTTTGATGCTTGAAGTTTTCCTCCGCTTCACCCCGTGCCCAGGCGGCGCAAAACGGAGCGCGTACATCCGGTAGCCACTGACAGCGCGGGGAATGCCTCAGGAAAGCTCCTCCGCCAGCTTGACGGAAGGATGGCCACGATGGAGCTCTGCGAAGCAAGAGGGCCGGAGGCCCGGAGTGCAAGGCCTTGGAAAGGGGCTTCAATGAGGTCGAAAGTGTTTGATAACTAGCGAGTTGTGAAAAATGGCACGGGACCCCTCGCGAAGCCCGGGATGCAACAAAATGCACCGAAAATGCCCAAAAATGCAGATTGTGTTGCACTCCCCTTGCACTCCTAAAAGAGACGCACATCGTCGGCGCAATGAGTTCGACGAAGTCTGTCAAAAGCACAAGTGTTAGACGCGGTCGCCGCACCGATGCGGACCGGAGGTCCGGAAAGTGGCGTCTGTCCGTGCGCGAGGTTTCACTGCGCAAGGGGCGCTACAAATGGACGACGTGGATGGTGCAGGGCTTTAAGAACGAGGCGGGAAAATGGGTGCGTCGAAAATTCCGTTCGCGTGATGCGGCCGAGGCCTTTGTGGCACGCAAGCAGATGGAGAATGTGGTGCCAGGAGCACCACAGCATCCGGTCATTACCTGCCTGACGCCGGAGGAGGTGAACGAGGCGGAAGTGGCGGTGGCGCGGCTGAAAGGATGCCGGCGCAGCGATGGGCGTGCGGTATCGCTGCTGGAGGCGGCGACTTTTTACGCGGAGCACTTGAGAGGCACCGTGGACATCGAGCGCGTTCCGATGGCTGAGGCGCGCCGGGCGTGTCTGCAGGACAAGGAAAAACGGGGCGTCCTGCGCCACCATACGACCCGCTACGTCGATATTTCGCTGCGCGCCTTCGAGAAATGGCTGTGCGGTCAGCCGCGCTATGCGGAGCAGAGCGTCGATGAAGACTGGACCCCGGATGTTTGCGAAGTGACGACGGACGACATCCTCGCCTATCTTGGCAGCCTGCGCAGCAAGAAGGGACTGGAGGCCGCGCCCAAAACGAAGAACAACGCCCGCGGGGATTTGCGCAGCTTTTTCAATTGGTGCATGGGCATCGAGGCGGACCGGCCGCTGCC
>DATAIE010000015.1:0-6946 GCA_036262875.1 Verrucomicrobiales bacterium | reverse complement strand
GTGATCCCATGCCGCGGTATTCTTTGAACGTGCGGCCCTGATAGTTCACCATATTGCCGGGGCTTTCACTGGTGCCAGCCAGGATGGAGCCGAGCATCACACAGTCGGCCCCTGCGGCGAGCGCTTTGACGATGTCCCCGGAGTAACGGATGCCTCCGTCGGCAATGATGGCCACTCCCCGCGACCGGGCATAAGAGGCCACCTGCTGAATAGCCGTGAACTGAGGAACGCCCACGCCGCTAATGACCCGCGTGGTGCAAATGCTGCCGGGACCCACGCCCACCTTGAGGGCGGTGGCTCCGGCGTCGATTAGATCCTTTGCGCCCTCCGCGGTCACTACGTTGCCGGCCACCACGGGCACGTCCGCATATTTGGCGCGCAGCGATTTCACCACGGCGATCACCCGGGAGGTATGTCCGGTGGCTGCATCGATGAACAGGGCATCCGCGCCTGCTTCCACGAGGGCGGCGGCACGTTCGACGTAATCCTCACCCACCCCCACAGCGCCGCCGCAGCGCAGGCGGCCTTTGGCATCCTTGGCGGCATTGGTGAAGGTCTCGCGCTTTTTGATATCCTGCGTGGTGATCATCCCCGTCAGACGGCCGGCGGCGTCCACGAGGGGCAGCTTTTCAATCCGGTGCTTGTAGAGGATCGCGCGGGCCTCATCCGAGGTGGTGGTATTCGGGGCTGTCACGAGGCGCTCCCGTGGAGTCATCACGCTGCTGACGGTGGCCTCCAGATTTTCCACATGCCAGACGTCCCGGCTGGTCACCATCCCGGCGAGATTCCCTGCCGCGTCCACGACGGGAAAACCCGCCACTCCGCGCTCCTTCATGATGTAGAGCAGTTCCCCGAGGGTAATGTCAGGGGTGACAGTGAAAGGGTTGTCGATCACCGTATTTTCCGAGCGCTTTACCCGGGCTACATGCTCCGCCTGCTTTCCGATGGCCAAGTTCCGGTGGACGACGCCCAGTCCGCCCTCGCGTGCCAGGGCGATCGCGAGTTCCGCCTCTGTCACGGTATCCATGGCGCTGGAGATGATGGGGATGTTCAGCGGCAGCACCGGTGACAGCCGGGAAGTGAGATCCGCTTCGCTGGGGAGGATGGCGCTGAGTTGCGGAACGAGGAGAACGTCGTCAAAGCTCAGGCCGAGGGATATAGAGTCAGACATAATTTTTGAGAGCACGGATTGCTCTATATCCCTCGTGGGCTAAACGCAGGGCGGACCGGGTGTCAAACGGGGAAAGTTTTCGCCTGCCAAACGCATGCCGGTCAGAAAACCAGGTCCGGCGCCTCCACTTTGCGCAGCTTCCAGCTCCACGGCCAGAAGCTCTCGCGCACCCATGTGCAGTGCAGTGTGAAGCGGCGGGTTTCTCCTTCACCGGAGTTTACGGTGATCCCCTGCGTGATCGTGGCCTCCCGTCCGTTCTGATCCACCTGGGGAACATCCTCCTCAATAGAGAGGCGGGGCCAGGCGAACCGGGCGGCCCGCACCCGTTGCCCCACCTCCTCGGGGGTGTATCCCCACTGATCGGAGTAGGACGAAGAGGCAATGCTGGTGGCAAAATCCCCGGAGGCGCCGCTGCGTGCCCAGTCAATGAGCGCGGCATGCCTTGCTTTGAGCCGGCTGGAGGGGCTGAGTTCATAGATGCCGAAACCAGTAACCAGCAGAACGATGAACAGAATCGCCCAACCGCGGGCTGTTTGAGGGAAGGGGAAGGTCATAGCGGTTCCTATCGCTTTGCCTTCTTTTTGGGAGCTGCTTTCGCAGTGTCCCCGCCGCCACTGAGAAGGGCGGCTATTTTCTTTGGAGCGAGCAGTCGAAAACTCTCGTGAATCCAGCCTTCCGCCAGTTTGGCCGGCAGGGAGACGGTGTGAGGCAGTTGAACGGAAACCCAGTGAGTGCTGCCAACACCATAGCGCTGCGGCTCCTTTGCCGCGAGGGCTGAAGCCTCCGGCAGAGAGTCGCTCAGTTTGAGCAGAAGATTCCAGGAGTGGTCATCCATTCCCATGAAGAGGAACGCCTTCCCGCCGGCTTTGAATGCGCATTTGCCGCAGGATACACCCTCTTCCGCGCCAGGGAGTTTCATCGCGATCGCCCGAACAGCCTTCATCGGGTTACTTTCCTGTGTGGAGGGAACGGACGGCATAAGTGTTCCAGGGTTTATTATATTGACGCTTAGAGACCACCGAGCGCGTTCACGGTGAAGGCCAGGACTCCCATGTTAAAGAGGAATGCCGCCATGGAGTGACCCAGCACGACCTTACGGATATGCGCGCCGTTGATCGTAACGTCCGATGTCTGAAACGTCATCCCAAGTGTGAAGCTGAAATAGAGGAAGTCCCAATAGTCGGGCTCGGTAGTATTTGGAAAGTCCAGGCCGCCGCGGTCTCCACTATCGCCCGGCAGATAATAGAGATGTGCATAGTGAAGCGCGTAGACGGTGTTGGCGAAGAACCACGTGAGCGCGAGGGTGCCCACGATGAGAGCGAGTCTCTTCCAGTGCAGCGCTTCCCTGCCTGCGATGAGGGTGCCGATAGCAAACAGGATCACCACGGAAATCAGTATCGTGATCGCTAGCAGCGCGGCGCGGTTTGCATCGTTTACTTGCGCCGAGTGGCGCATCGTGCGGGCATCATGTTTCAGCAGGGGCAGCGCCAGGGCAAGGAAGACCAGGGCGGCGGTATCGAAGCCGATCAGCAGTGCCGAGCGCCAGTCCGGCAGCAGCACACCCGTGATTGAAGATATGACGATGAAGGTTCCCCCGAACAGGAGGAATCGTGCCGGAGCAATTTTCCTTCCAAAGCAGCCACGAAAGGCATCAAGCATAACCGTTAAAAACTCTTCAGAAGCTGAAGGTTTCGATGGAGAGAGTCAAGACCTTTCGACCTCATGCGGGGTTGGTAAACGCCCGTGGTGCCAAGACCTAACGATCCGCCCGCTGCGAGGGACCGGCAAGCACGGCGATCAAGTGTCTCAGTTCATCCTCTATATCGCTCTCCGCGGGAACGGTCTGAGCGATCTCTGATTTTACTCTCTCTCTGAAACGCAGCCGCAGGCGGTGAATGGCCACCTTTACCGCCCCCTCACTCATCCCCAGTTCCTCAGCGGCCGCCGCCTGAGAGCAGGAGGGGATATCCCCGGTAATCCACGGTTTCAGAGTCTCGAACTGCTTTGTTTGTTCTGCTTCCGCATGTTCCACCTCCACGGACTCGAGGGCGCGTGCGATCACCGTCAATGCCCACCGGCGGTCAAACTCCCGTTCGCTGTCCGGAAACTCCGGAGCGGGGGCGCCGAGACCGCTGGCGGTATCCTCGATGGGGATCGCCGCGGCGCCTCCACCGCGTTTTTCCGCCTGCTGCTTCGCCCTCATGTCGCGCAGGAAATGTTTCACGGCTCCCAGCAGATAACTGCGAAATCTGCCCCGGGCCGGATCAGCGCCGCGCAGCGAGTCTCCGGCGAGAACGCGGGAAAAGAACTCATGTGCCAGTTCTCTGGCGGAGTCCTCGTCCCGCCCCTCACTGCGGAGGAAGGTGATTACCGGCGCATAGTAGGCGTCGCAGAGTTCACTCAGCGCCCCGCGGGAGGCTTCATCACTTCCCCGCGCCTGCACTACGAGTGTCCATCGCGTGGCTGCGAAGCTGCCGGAGGTGCTCACTTTGCTTCAGGATCGGCCTGCATCATGCCAAAGACGTTGCCTTCCGTGTCTTTGGAATAGGCGAGCCAGCCCACGCCGGCGACCGCCATTTTGGGAAGACAGATCACGCCGCCGAGCTCCACCGATTTTGCGCAGACGGCATCCACGTTGTCCACATTGACCGTGCAGATCCATGCGTTCATACCCTGCATGCCTCCCGGCGTTTCCCCCTTCCGCGGCAGGAGACCGCCATTGATGCCGGGTTCTGAGTCGGGGCCGGTGGTGACCATCCAGTAAAGCATGGGGCCGTCCCATTTGCTGAATGTCCAGCCGAAGAGGGCTGAATAGAAGGCGATGGCGCGCTCAGGATTCTCCGCATGGATTTCAAAATGGACAGGGCGTGACATGGTTTTGGACGGTGAAATTGCTGCGCGCTGAATCTGGAGCCGGGAATGCGGGCGGCAACGAAAATCCGCGACGGTGTGGCTCACGGAGAAACGGCGGACCCGGAATCCGCTCCAAGAGCGGGATCGCTGTTTTTCGAGGAACGGTGCCGTGCTTCGATGAAAATCTCCGCCACCTTGCCGTCCGGCAGGGGCAGTGAAAGGACCGGTGCGTCCCTTCCTGCGAAGAGCTTGAGGCCCGGCTGGGACAGCGCTTTTCTCACCGCCTCCACTGCACCGCGCCGGGCTGCGTCATCAGCGGAGGCGGGCAGCGTCCAAACGCAGCGCTGCATTTCCTGGTATTTTCCTTCGTAGGATTGCACGGTTTTGGTTCTCGCCGGCTGATCCATCCCGGTCGTGCGAAAATAAGTGATGCAATCGCCCTGGAGGTGTTCGGTGAAATCGATGGTCAGCTTCGTTCCCGGGCTTTCCGGTACGGGATCGAAAACCTGTCTCCATTGCAGCGTGGCGCTGTCCTCCAGCGGCATGGCGGGTTCCCTGGAGAAGGTTGCGGTGACAGAGTCAAATCCCGCGAGTAAGGGGACAACCGTTGAGAGTGACAGGGACAGACTCAAATCTGTCCGGGGAATCTGGAGGGAATTTCTGACCGTGACACCGGGGCGGATCTCCTGGAACGAGATGCCCGAGATTTCACGGTGCCCGTTTCGGGCGGAAAAGGCGATCCTGGCCGATCCCGCCTGCGGTTTGTTGGCTTCGATTTGAAAACTCAACGTCGCCGTATACCGGCCCTGGCCGTTCCTGTGCAGGTCGATGGATTGCGGTCCGTCGCCGGTGTTCACCGTCAACCATGCCGGCCCGTCGCACTTCGCCTCCCAGATCGCTTCGCTGCGATTGCCGTCGGAGGAACTTCCTGTCCGGGTGAAATGAACGGTGTTTCCTTCTCCGGCCGCCATACGGGCCTGCCATACCGGCACGAAGAGGGCCACCGCCGGGATGGCGAGAAGCAGCAGGATCAGGAAAAAGCACCGGCGCGGCCATGGATTGCGGAGCGGCAGAGTTCCCTCCCGGGCAAAGGACGTGAGGAGCAGCATCAATCCGGACAGCAGCACTGAGGCCGCACCGCCGACGGCTGCCACCCGCCGGAGCAACTGCGGCAGCGGGCCGGCGGGATCGACCAGCGGTCCCAGCACCATACGGCCATGGAGCAAGTGACCATCCGGCTCGCCTGCGAGATAAGCCACGCCCGCCATGCCGCCGCCGAGCACCAGCGTGCCCACGGCCATCCCGCCCACCGCACACAGCAGTCCGATGGCGAGTCCGCCGGCGGCGAAGATGCCCACCGAAATGCCGCCGAGTGTGACGACTCCGGTGGCCATTCCTCCGATGGCGATGAATCCGTACGCCCTTCCTCCGATCGCGAAGAAACCGCGGGCCACAGGGCCGATCGCAAAAATGCCGCGCGCCACCGGGATGATCCCGGTCGCCGGATTGTAGCCCCGGACAATGTGATAGAGCGGCATTCCGAAAAGGAGCCGCCGGGAGCGGCTCTCGAAGATTCCGGCTTCCGCTGCAGCCCTCCGCTCAGACCACCTTCGGGTGCGGTAGTATGTCCGCGGGGGCGACGGCCACAGGGCGGCCAGCACACCTGCCGCCATAGTGGCAAAGACCATGAGCTGGGGCGTGACGTGAGGAATGTGCAGCGCGCCGGATGCCGGGATGCCGATCGCGCAGAGCGCGGTGAGAATCCGCAGGAAGTGTTTTACCGGCGATGGCCCGTGAAGCTCCTGTTCCATTTGTGGAATGACCGGCGCATGTCCGCCGCGCACTCCCTCCACCTGGGTTTTCATTTCGGTGGCACTCTGCTGGCGGCGATCGCGCTCCTTTTCCAGTGCCCGCATCACCACGCGGTCCACGCTTTCACCCACACTCGACTTCTCCGAGGGCGAGGCGAAACGGCCTAGAGGCAATTCGCCGGTGAGCATTTCGTAAAACACTACACCCAGACTGTAGATGTCGGCGCGGTGGTCCACCGTCGCGGGTTTCTCAATCTGCTCCGGAGCCATGTAGGCGGCGGTGCCGAGAGCAGCCCCGCTGAGAGTGAGGCCGCTTCCCGGCGCTTCTCCCGCCATCTTGGCAATCCCGAAGTCCGCCAGCTTGGGCGTGCCGTGGGTATCGAGAAGGATGTTCTCGGGCTTGATGTCCCGGTGCAGCACGCCGTGGTCGTGGGCGAACTGGAGGGCTTCACAAATGCGCGGCACCAGCAGCATCGCCTGTTCAGGCTTGATGCCCGCCTGCATGGCCTTGCGCAGATTCACGCCGTTCACGTATTCCATCAGCAGGTAGAAGAACCCGCCGCTGATGCCAAAATCGTGCACGGTGACGATGTTCGCATGGTTCAGTTTGGCGAGCGCCCGGGCCTCCCGGGTAAATCTCTCGGCAAACCCCGGCTGCTGCGCGAGACCGGGCGGCAGGATCTTCAGGGCCACCAGCCGGTCCAGCCTGGGCTGGCGGGCCTTGAAGACGATGCCCATGCCGCCCTGGCCGAGCACTTCCATCACTTCCAGATCGGGAAAAGCCGCCGCGATCTCTTCCCGGGAGGGCATGGAGGCAAACGGCAGGACCACCGTGGGCTGCACCGCGCCCATCAATGCGCACGCCGGACAAATGCCTCCAGGAGCATCCGCTGGAATGGCGCTGCGGCAGGAGGGACAGAGAGAGTTGGTATTCATGGCACCCGTTTCCTGAGGACCGGCGGAGGCCAGGTTACAGACTTTCGCTCCTTTTCCCAAAAAATTCCGCCTTGAGCGGGCGCGGCCCCTCTTTCCCGGTGCCTCCGTTCAGTATCCTCCCGCGAATAATCCGGGATTTTTCCTGGCGTTCATCCTGTAAGAACCGATTCATCGG
>DATAIE010000014.1:0-2872 GCA_036262875.1 Verrucomicrobiales bacterium | reverse complement strand
CGCGGCGGAAAGCTCTCCGACGCCACTGCGCAGTGGGGCCTCGCCGACCGCACGGGCTGGTGGAACAGCATCACCGCTGCCGACATCGACGGCGACGGGGATCTCGATCTGTTCGCCGGCAACTTCGGACTCAATACCAAGTACCACACTTCAAAGGAGCATCCCGTTACCCTCTTCTATGGCGACATGGATGGCAGCGGCCACGATCAACTCGTGGAGGCCAAATACGAAGGCGACAACCTCCTGCCCGTGCGCGGACGCAGTTGCTCATCCGCCGCCATGCCGGTGCTGAAGGACCGGTTCAAAACATTCCGTTCTTTTGCCGGTTCATCGCTGGAGCAAATCTACACGCCGGACCGTCTCAAGGCCGCCTCCAAGTTCACCGTCAGCGAACTCGCCTCCGGAATTCTCCGCAACGACGGCGGCAAATTCACGTTCGTCCCGCTGCCGCGTCAGGCTCAGTTGGCCCCCGTCTTCGGATGCGCCTTTCTGGATGCGGATGCCGACGGGAACATGGACCTCCTGCTCGCCGAGAACTTCTGGTCTCCCCAGTTGGAAACCGGGCGCATGGATGGCGACCTCGGCCAGCTTCTCCTGGGCAACGGTGACGGCACCTTCCGTGTCCTGCCTCCTGACCAAAGCGGTATCCTCGTCCCCGGTGATGCCAAAGCGCTCGTCCTCGCCGACTGGAACCGCGATGGCGCGCCCGATGCCATCTTCACCCGGAACAACGACCGGGCCGTCGCCGTCGAGGGAACTCCTGCGCCCAATGGCAACCACCGCCTGACCCTCCGTCTGACCGGGCCCAAAAACAACCCGTTCGCAGTGGGAGCCACCGTCAGCGTCAAAACGCCTGACAAAACCCGGCGAGCCGCGCTGTGCGGCGGTGGCGGCTATCTCAGCCAGTCCGCCCCTTATCTTTTCATGGGCCTTGGCAAAGCCGACCGTGCCGCGGAGGTGATCGTCACCTGGCCGGGCGGACGCCAGTCCGTCCTGAAGGACGTGCCGTCCGGCATGGTGGAGGTTGCCTTTCCAAAGTAGACGCGTTGCCAACGGTATGGTGATAAAGTGGGGCAGGTTTTGTCTCCGACTAACCTGCACACGAGGGGAGGCTGCGGTGTCTTCAGGCGTTTGTGCGCTGAGAAGCGGATAGTCCTCTCCCGTTCTCCCGGACGGCAGGTTAGTCGGAGACAAAACCTGCACCACTTTGGTCATGCCCGGCGAAAATCCTCCGCTGCGCCGGGTCAGGTCGCAGTCCGCACTTCGCGGGGCGGCGGATCTCCATGGGGCTCATGGAAGCTGTTTCCGGAACACGGCCTCAGGGCGTGGTCACCGTTCGTCTCTCCAGGCGGAAAAACCGGCGGGCCTGAGCGGAATCGACGATCACTTGTCTCAATGCGCCGGAGACGATTCCCTGATCCTGGCTGCGGTTCCAGTTGATAAGATCCGAGGATGAAAAGAGCTCCCACTGGCTGGTGCCTGTGGCCGGCCAGTCGAGACGGTACTTCGAGTTGCCGGCGGGTTGGATGCTCAGCACGGGCGGAGGCTGGGGAAGCGGGGTGGCGGTGACGGCGACTGCGAGTTCGCTCACATCCTGCTGCTGCCAGAAGCTGCCGGTGCGGCCGTAGAGAGACATCTTTGGCGCCACCAGTCCGGCCCAGCCAGGAAGAGAGAGATTGAACACGTAAGCCGTGCCGTTGAGCGCGAGGTCGAAAGTGCCGTCGGCCTCGATGCGAAGATAACAGTTATGCCATTCATCGTCGAAGAGCTGTTCGGCAGCCATGGGGATGCGGACCACACGCTGGCCTTTCCAAAGAACATCGATGCCCGACGGGTCATCCGGCCCGTTGGAATACGCGTCGAATGAAACCGTCAGGCCCGTGCCTGCGCCTTCCTCCCCGGCGGGCAGACCGGGGGGAAGATCGCCGGCCAGATTGAAGCTGAATCCGTCCGCGCGGATTTCGGTCGGCAGTGAACCGCGAAACAGGAACCTGCCGGTGAAAGCAGTGACCAGCAGAGGATCGCCCTGGGGATTCGCGGCGATTTCATCAAAGACGAACCCGCCGAGGCAGTCGGGAGCCGCCGGCGTCAGTCGGAGCACCTTGCCCTCTTCATTTGGAAAGGTCACCGAGGCCGCGCCCTGAGGAAACGCATTGAAGGCCGTGATGGCGCCGGGCATGTCCTGAGGCTGCGTCATGAGCCGCAGCGTCGCGGGATTCGTCGCCGTGATGTAGCCGTTCCTCCATGTCAGCACGCAGCGCACTTCCGTGCCGTCGATGCTCCATGCCGGATCGTCTCCCTCCCACAGCCCTTTGTTTTCCTGGAGATTGGAGAAGACCACGAAGGGCCGCGCTTCCGGACCCCAGAGCAGGCCGAAAGTGGTGTCAGGGACGGCGGTCCAGTTTCCGCCGGGATGGCGAATCTGCCACTCGGAGGTGGCACTCGAGACGAGCGTGAAGGTGCTGAGGCCGCGCCATGGCAGCGTATTGAAGTTCGTCTGCGCTTCAAACTTTACGGCTGTGCCGCTGGTCACCTGAAGGCTGGCCGGCTGCTGCCGGAAAACCGGATAGGGAGTGACATCCACCGACAGGTTGTCGATGAGATGCGAGTTGAAGGCATCGCCCGTGCGGGCGGCGAGAATGAGGCGTCCGTCCGGATAGACCACCGGCACTGCGCCCGCCGGTTCGGGGTGATTGTGTTTGGAGTCGCCGTTCACTTTCACGGAGTAGGCGTTGGAGGTGAGCTGCGCGCGGATCTCCATGCTGTACCACGCGCTGCGGTCCGGGAAGACGGCTTGCAGGCGGTTGGGCGGAGGGCTCCAGCCCGCGCGGGAGAATCCCGTATTCGGCCAGCGAACGCCCAGCCCGCCCTC
>DATAIE010000013.1:0-7425 GCA_036262875.1 Verrucomicrobiales bacterium | reverse complement strand
CAGGACGATTCCGGAAGACAGCCAGCTCAGGGAAACTCTGTTCATTTTACCGGCCGCGGATTCCGGAGAAAATAGAAGCGCCCGTCCTCCGCGCCTCCGAGGAAATCCGGCACTCCGTCGCCGTCGAAATCCACCACGGCGGGACTGACATCGTGGCCTTCGATGTTTTTTGTCGCGAGGCTGCCCGCATTTTGGAAGACCCAGGAGCCATCCCGTTCCCCGGTTTGGCGCAGGAAATCGGCATTGGAGGAATTGAGCAGGAAATCAAACTTCCCGTCGCCATCCCAGTCGGTCACGCAGAGCTTCCGTCGCCCGCTGCCTCCTCCGGCCTTCGCGTTGAGACGCAGCGGCGTTCCCTTTTCATCGAGGAAGGCCCGGCGCGGTGATTTGAGAACGGGACGACCGTCAATCCGCGCCCGTTCGAAAAACGCCAGATACCCCTCTTGATCGAGCATCGCGAGATCCGGGAGTCCGTCCCTGTTGAAATCATAGACCACCGGAGTGGTGCGCCACTGTGTCAGGAGTTCCCTGCCCCGGGGTTTGCGCCAGCCCCAGGCAAGCGCCGGCTGGGCATCCTGCCATTCGACCTCCACCGGCTGCGGCGCAGAAAGCCTGGGCGACCTCCGGGTGCCCGCGTTCCTCAGCCACACCACGTCGCCCAGGATGCTGTTGAGCACGATGTCGGGCAGACCGTCTCCATCCCAGTCGGCGGCACTAAACGTCGTGTAGCCCCACTTGGCCTCCGCCGGTCCCTGAATACTGCCGTTCGGACCGGCCATGATGCGAAAAGGCTTGCCATCGACCTCCAGCCGCCGCGGCGCCGCCCATTTTGGTTGAGGGACGCGGGGACCGCTGAGGTTCTCAAAAAACTCGACATAGCCCGCCGTATTTCCGCTCAGGATATCCGTGTCTCCATCGCCATCCCAGTCGATGCCGACCGGAGTGGCCAGTGCGCCGCATTTCAAGGTGTCCGCCTCCTGGTGGAAATAAACAGGCGGCTTGAATACCGGCGCCCCACCGGCCTTGTTAGTGCCCGTGTTTTCGATAAAAGCCACGCGCCCGTCTTCGTCCCCGGTGATTAAGTCAAAGTCACCGTCTTTATCCCAATCGAAAGCGATGGGTACGATCATCTCCAGATCCATATGCAACGGACCGGAAGAGTCCGTTAGGATGCGGACACCGCCCGCATAGCGGGGTTCCGTCTTCGTTCCGGTATTTTGATAGTACGTGAAACCGTCCAGAAATTCACCGCAGAGCAGATCCAAATCACCGTCCCCGTCGAAATCCGCAAAGTTGGGAGAAGGGCAGCCGAACGTATCCAGCACCCTGTCTCCCGCCCGCAACGGGATGGGAGGACCATAGCGGTTATCCTCCATGGCCGGAAAGACATGGATGAAGCCGTGCAGCGGACCATTTTGCCACTCGCCCTTTTCATTCCACGCATCGTCCCAGCCATAGTCGGACCAGTCCTCGGTGCCGGCGATCAGATCGGACCTGCCATCGCCGTTGAAATCCGCATAGCGCCACTGCCGGTGACGAACGCGCGGGCCTTTCAATTGCGCGCCAACCGGCTTATAAAACCCGGCATCCACGGAGAGTGTCACTCTTTGAGAAACACCCGTCCGGGCGAAATCGGGATACTCAAAACCCGGGGACAGCACACGCATTTTCCCGTCCGCGTAACTCGGCATAATATAGGGCACCGTGCCACTAAGCCGCAGCGCCGCCTTGAAAGCCGGCAGCGGATTCTTCGCTGTATCACCGGTGACGTTCTCGAACAAATAAACTCCATTGGAAGGCTTGTCCGGACAGGAGACGATGAGGTCAAAATCACCGTCTCCATCCGCGTCACACGGCACCGGCCACGCCCACAGACCCACTCCCAAGTCCACCGCGAGGCCGGGATGGTTGAAGGGCAGCCGGTCCAGGGCCGCAGACGCGGCGGTCATGCAGGCAATTGCAACAACGATGCATTGGAACGGCGGCAGTTTCATCAGGCGGACGGTCAAACAATCGTTCGTTTAACTCTGGCGGCGCTCCCCCGCAACGGCCATACTCCGCGTGTCACAATGAACACGCCGCCCTCTCCCTTCAAAACGGCCCGCTACTCAGCGGAGGCCTCCCTTCGCCCGGGTCTTGCTTTGTGGCTCCTTTTCCTGACTCTCTTCGCTCCGCTTCGTGCCGCAGAGTTTTTCACTCCGCCTGCGGGCAGTTGCACCCTTGAGGAGGCATCCGGCCTCATTCCGAATGATGCCAAGGCCCTGGTTCTCCTGGATGCCCGTCTCCATGCGCTCATTTCCCCTGCCCTGCACGACTACCTCGGCAATGCTGCCCGGAGACGGCAGTTTCGCATCACGGTTTTGCCCGTCGGGAAGCTGGATGACTGTCCGCCTGCCACCCTGCGCAACGTAATGAAGGCGCTGCACAGCGCGCACCCGGGAGTCGAAGGCATTCTCTTCGCGGGCAATGTGAAACTGCCCTCGTTCTTCATGCCGCGCCCGGACATTCATTCCACCCGGCTTTGGCCGCGTTTCTATGAAGACCTCGACATGGAGCCTTCCCTCGGCATCCCGGCTGGCACGGTGCTGACCGACCGGCCGCAATGGCCGCGGGTGGCCGGTGCCAAAAGCCTCACCGTCAAAGAGCACGACTATGACTCCTTTACGGAAGGAAAGTCCGCCGGAGCCACATGGTGGGTCGCTCACCTGCCTGCAGGGTATCAGGACGATTCCATGAATACCTATGAAGGCTGGGCCAAACAGCTCACACCCTTTTTCAAAAAAGCAGCCGCCTTTCACGCCGGTGCGACGGAGTACGGGCGGGGACTCTATCTAGTGTCCAACGACTGCAGTCTCATGGAGCGCGGCAAGCCGGTGTGGGAGACCGTGGGACCCGGAAAAATCGAGTTCTTTGCGCTCAACGAAAAAGGTCCCGGCGTATTCAAGAACAATCCGGACGGTTACCAGCGGGTCCCGCTGGAGAAATTCGCGGGACTGGATGCCTTCCTCACTCATGCCCGCAGCCTGCCGTGGATGGACGAAGGCTGGCAAAGCGCCACGGTATTCCTCGAACACATGGCGCAGACCCGCCGGAGGATCGTGTGGTGGAATGTTCACTCGAATCCTGAACTGTCCCTCGTCTCTTGGAAAGAGGCGGGCAAAATGAGCGGGGGCGGGCTGATCGCGATGTTAAACGGCTGTTCGGTTGGCGGCTTCCGGCAACCGGGCTCCGCCTCCTTCGTGGATACCAAAACCACTCCTGAACAGAATGTTCTGACAAATCTCGTCTACGGCTCATCGGCTTTTGTAGCCGCCCTTGGCTCGACTCATGACCGGGTCACGGACGAGCATGGCACCCCGCTTTTGCAACACCTCTACAGCGGCGGTTATCTCGGCATGGCCCATTTGCTGCGCCTCCGGCAGGCCGACAAGGAGGTCCATGGTAACCCCATGCAATTGCGGGAGTTTCAGGAAATCCTGATCGGTGATCCGTTTGCGGATGCGAAATAACCGGCGGACTCTTCTCCCATGTCCGCCCAAACCGTCGCCATTCTCGGCGCTTCGAACAACCCGGAGCGCTTTGCCCACAAGGCTTTTGTCATGCTGCGGGAACACGGGCACACCGTGATTCCGGTCAATCCGGCACTCGAAAGCATCGAAGGTGTGCCGGTGGTGAAGGACCTCGCTTCTCTCTCCGCCGTGGATACCCTGACCCTCTATATCGGATCAGCCCGGCTTCCCGCCATAAAGGAGGAAATCGTGCGGTTGCGCCCGGGCCGGGTGATCTTCAATCGAGTCTCCGGAACTCCAGACGGCACTGGACGCCGCCGGCATTCCGTGGCTGGAGGACTGCACTTTGGTAATGCTGCGCACCGGCCGGTTTTGACCGGCGCGCAACACCCCAAAATATTTTACACGAGGCCCGGGATTTCCCAGCCTTTCCGGTAAGTGCGGCCCACGAAGGTATTGGCGTCGGGGCTGTCGGGGAATTTGAGACCGGCGGCATCCCACTTCAGTGCCTGATTCGGGAAAATGCTGGCGAGGCATCCGAGGAGGACGGCCTCGGTCAGCGGTCCGGCATAGTCGAAGTTGGCGCTGGGTTTGGCCTTTCCTTCGCGGATGCAGTCCACAAAGTCCATCCAGTGGTTGCGCGGCTTGAGATCGGGATACTTCACGCCCTGCTTCATTTTTCCGTTCTCGTAGACCGTGGGTCGCGCACCGTGCGGGAAGAGCATCACCCCCTCCGTTCCGATAAAGATACTCCCCTGATCCGGGATATTCGCCCCTCCGATCAGGTCTTTGAGGGCTTCCGGCGGGCGTGATTTACCGCCATCGTACCACGTCACTTTCACTTCCCTGCCCTCGGTGTAGGCAGTTCCGGGGAAGGTGTATTCCACCTTTCCGTTGATGCCCCAGTTGTCTTTCCCGGGCGCCGGCCCCGTCGATTTGACGCTCACAGGATGGGTGAGGTCCAGAGCGCGGTACCATCCGCTGAACATATGGCATCCCATGTCGCCCAGCGTGCCGGTCCCGAAATCACGGCGCTTCCGCCAGTTTCCAGGATGGTAGTAACCATTGATAAAAGGCCGCTCCGCCGCGGGCCCGAGCCAAAGGTCCCAGTCAAAACCCTCCGGGATGGGATCGGACTTCTGCGGCACGGGATTCACGTCGCCCCACTCCTTGTTGCTGAAGCTGTGCACTTCCTTCACTTTGCCAATGACACCGGACTTGATGAGTTCCTGAGCCCGCCGTTCGGAGAAATCGCTGCTCACTTGAATGCCCATCTGGGTCATCACACCCTTTTCCCGCGCCAGAGTCGCCATGTGACGGCACTCCCGGAGATTGTGGGCCAGCGGCTTCTGGCCATACACGTGTTTGCCCGCGCGCATGAGAGCGGACGCGATGGACCCGTGCATATGGTCGGGCGTGGAAACATTGGCGCAGTCGAAATTGGCGGCCTCTTTGGCCAGGAATTCCCGCCAGTCCTGATACAGCTTCGCCTGGGGCCATTCCTTTGCGATCGGCTCCCACTTTTTCTTATCGACATCAATGACGGCGTAGACCTCCACGTGCGGGCTGCCGGCGATGCTGTGCAGGTCCGCATTGGCCATCCCCGACGCGCCAAAGGACACGTGGCGCAGCTTGCCGTTTGGCGAGGCGGCTCTGAGATTGGGGATGAACGCAGGGGCGGCGAGAACGGCGCCCGCGGACGCGAGGAAGCGGCGGCGGCTAAGGGTGTTTCGGGTCATGGACTTGAATAAGGTGTCGCTGAATTTGGGGGGAATGCGCGGAACCTTACGCTGGTTCCTGCCGCCATTTCCCCTGTTTTGCATACGCGTTTCGATACTTCCTCATAACCTCCCGGGCGGGAAAGGCGTATTGGATAACAAGAATGTGTGAGAAGTTTAACTTCCTCTGACGCGTCCGGCACTGCATAATGCACTCACTCTGTCTTTCCCGGCGATGCCTCTCCCCCTCTCACCCCGTTCGCTGCAAAACCGTTTGCTGCTCAGTTTCCTCGTCTGGACGACCGGGATCCTGGTGGCCGGCGGTTTTGTGATCTATTCGGTGATGGGGAAATACCTGGCGGACGAGAACGACCACTTTTTGGAGGACAGGCTGAATTTCTATGAGACCACGCTGAAGTTGGACTATTTTCGCAAAACGAATCAGCCGGCCGCGATCAGTCTGCTCTCCATGCCGGAATGGGAGCGGATCAGCAAAACCGAAAACCCGGACATGGTGAAGGTATGGTATGCCGCGGACGGGAAATTCCTCACGAGGTCGCCATCGCTCGTGGTTTCCGAAAAGGAGGCGACGCCGGATATCGCGAATCAGCCCCGCGACCCGCCGCGGCCGGAAGTGCACGGAACCCAGGCCCTCTTCAAAAACTACACCGCCTGGGACGGGCGGCCCGCGCGGATGATTTCCAGACAGTATGTACCGGACAAGACAGATCCCCGCATCCCGGACATCTACATGCAGATTTTCGTGGGTCGCGACCTGCTCACGCTGGAAGCAACCCTTTCCAAGGTGCGCTGGTTCCTCGTTAAAATCGGGCTGACGGTCATGGGGGCGGCCCTGGTCGCCTCGCGCTTCATCATCCGGCGGGGGGTGAGGCCGGTCAAATCGCTGGCGGATCAGATCGAAGTGATGCCGTTGACGACGGAGGCCGGCGAACGCTTCGGCCTGCCGGGTGCCCCGACCGAACTGCAACCGGTGGTGGGACGGCTGAATGCCCTCATGGACCGCGTGGGAGTCGCCATCGAACACGAGCGGCAGTTCGCTTCGAACGCCGCCCACGAATTGCGCAATCCCCTCGCCGCCATCCGCAGCACCATCGAGGTCGCGCTCAGCCGAAACCGTAAAGGGGAGGAATACGAAGAGGCTCTCGAGAGCATCTGGCAAAGCCAGCAGGGCATGCAGCGGGTGGTTGACCATCTCCTGCTGCTGGCACGGCTGGAGAGCGGTCATGGCCGCCACGAGTTCCCTTCGGAACCCGCGGTGCTCGGACGGATGCTCAAGAAGTCGTGGCGGAACTGCATTGATGTCGCCGAGGAAAAGAAATTGCGGGTGGCCTGGCAGGTGGAAGACCCGGAGGCGGAAATCATGGTGGTGATCTCGCTGCTCGACATTGTCTTTACCAACCTCCTCGAAAACGCCGTCAACTACACCCCGGCGGGCGGAGAGGTGCGAATCCATGCCGCCGTCCGCGAAGGAATCTGCGGAGTGGCCGTGGAAAACACGAATCCCGGTCTCACCCCGCAGGTGCTGGAGGACACCTTCGCCCCCTTCTGGCGGGCCGACCCCAATGCCAGCGGGCACCGCGGAAACGCGGGCATCGGTCTCGCTCTTTGTCGGCGTATCGCCATCACGCTCGGCGGCAGGATTTCCGCGTCACTTACCGCTGAGAACATGGTCCGCTACCTCGCTGAATTCCCCGTATCCCTCGCCTCCGAGAGTGCAACGAAACGGCTCGTTTCTTCGGTGCAGCCTGTAAACGTCCAGGCGTGAGAAGCCAAACCGGCATGTCCCGGCAAGCTCATTTTGGACGATGTGTTGAAAAATGAGGGGTTAGCACAAATTATTTAACCGATCTTGACTATTTATATTTTAGTCAAAATACGAGACGCGCAAACCGTCCACCGCGTTCGTTGATCATTTTTGTCCCATCCTGATGTTTTTACGCGAATTGCGTAACGCCAAAATGAGCAACTTAGAGCTGGAGTAGATCCTCGATTTCACCCGCTTCCACGGGCACTCCCGCAGAAAGAATCTCGATGCCGTGCGTCGTGAGAAGAACGGTATTTTCGAGGCGAATTCCAAAGCCTTCCGACGGCAGATAAATCGCCGGTTCGACGGCAAGGACCTGACCGGGGGCGAGAGGCAGATCAGCGGGAACCGGGTCGTGAACCTCCAGCCCCAC
>DATAIE010000012.1:0-10820 GCA_036262875.1 Verrucomicrobiales bacterium | reverse complement strand
AGCGTCTCGTCAAACCGAGGTATGTCGGGTTGATCTATACCCTTGAGCCGGTGGCGGCCCTGATTGCCGGGGTGTTCGCAGGCAGTCAGGAACTGACCCTCCTCATTGCAGCGGGGGCCGTCTGCACCACGGCCGCCGCTGTCATCTCCGTCTTCCTTTCGCTCCATGACGGAAAAGAACCCGCGACCGGCGATTCACTCAACGAAACCAAAAGAACTACAATGACGAAGAACACCACACCCGCCGGGAAAGCAGCGCCCGGCCCCCTCGTCGCGGCCATCATTGCCTTCCTGGGCGCCGCCACTGCGGCGATCAATCTCTGGATCGAGAATGCAGACAAAGATGAGCGCCTCCGCAAGCACGACGACACCATCGGCAAAAACGCCGACACCCTCCAAAGCCAGCAGAAGACGATCGAGATCTTCACCGAAAGAGGCCTCACGCCGGCCGGCACTTTCGACGATACTCTGGTAGCCTCCCTGGCCGATTTTCTGGGTGCCGAGGCGCGGCGGCGTCCGGCTCATCTCACCATCATCACGGACACCGCGATGTACGGCTGTCTTTCCTACCCCGCTGAATTTTCCCGCATGCTGAATCAAATCGAAAGTCTGGCGAAGGACGTGAACGGAAGCAAAACCGGCGTGAAGATGCTGGTCTATTCCGATGCCAGAATGCGCGAAGTCCTGGACCTCCAATTCCCGGAATCCAAATGGAGGGAAAAAGTCGCCGGAAAAACAAAAGGCCTTCCGGAGAAGCTGACCACATGGGTCAATCTGCCGGATGTGAAGAAATCCCTGCCCAAAGAGCCGCCCGCCATGCTGGAAAAGACCGCCAATTTCATGGCGGGGAAATTTGCACCGGAGGACCGGGCGGAGTTCATCTCGTGCCTGCTGAATTACAACAAGCATCTACAGGCCCGCTTCAGCGAAATGGGTGTAAAAATCTATCTGTGCGATTCACCCCTCCCGTTTCATCTCTGGCTCTCGGACAAAGCGGATAAGGATGAGACCGTCACCGGCATCATCAGCATCGCCGACTGGATCTCCTCCATCAACGAGCCCGGTTTTCATATCCGCCGGCTCACCCACGGCCAGTTCAGTGCGATTGCCGACCAGTTGCTCGAATCCGCCAAGCCGTTCAGTTGACGGGGACCGCGGACCCGAAAAGCCCTGTCGCCGGCCTCTGCGCTTTGCGCTGTCGGAGGTCTTCCTGTTGATGACACCTCCCTCAGAGGTGCCGTCCCTGCATGTCGGCAAAACTTACGCTTTCCAAACGCCTTATAAGGATTTTCATTTTTGATACATTCATAAGTCGATGAATATAACCGGGTTGTGGAAATTTAATTCAACTGGCATGCGGGCTGCTTTCTGGTTTTTACAAGCGTCCCCTCAACTTCCCACAACTCTAAAATGAATCACCGCCCGCTCTCTAAAGTCCTGATCGCCCTCGCGGCGCTCTCCCCCCTGTCCTTCGTCCATGGTGCTGCCTTCACTCTTTCTACGGGAGCCGGAGACGGCGGTGTTACCGTGGGCGTGGATGGCTACGGCGCTTTCGGAAGCTCCATCGGCGCGAACGCGACCGACGCGATCTATAATCCCGTGGGCGGCGGCACTCCCGCTGGAACGTCCTTTGAGTCCGGTGTGGCCATCCGCTTTGGTTCCTCCGGAACCCGTCAGTTCCTCACATCGGGGGACATCGGCGGCAGCGGCAATCTCGTCAATCCGACGGTCACCGGCACCACCACGTCGGGCAGCAGTACCTTCTCCATCGGTGGTCTCAACTTCACGCTGACGCAGACGATCACCCCGTTGTTCGTCGCCGCCGTGCAAACCGGCAGTATCCTGACGCAATCCTACAGCATCACGAATCCTGGCAACGTGGCCATTCCGTTTGAACTGGTTCGCTATCTCGACGGAGACCTGGCCTTCGATGGAAGTATCGTTGACGGCGGCGGTCGTCTGATCGCGGGCAGCGGTGCCGAAGTGCTCTTTGAAACCGACACAGCCGCAGGCACCGCCTCCTCCACGACGTTTGTAGGCATTACCGCCGAGGGCGGCACCGCTCCAGCTACGGGCCGGTTTGAAGTGGACAGTTTCTCGGACCTCCGCTCCCGCATCCTCGCCGGCAACGCGCTGGATGATGGAATCGCGGGCGACAGTGCCGACGCAGATCAATTCATCGATGTGGGTAACGGCTATGACGTGACGCTGGCTCTCAACAACATCTTCTCCCTCGGAGGCGGCCAGAGCACCACCTACACTACTTCCACCATTTTTGGAGCCGGCGCTCCGGAGCGGGTTGAGGTTCCGACCGGCGTGCCCGATGGCGGCTCTACCGTGGTCCTCCTCGGTGCGGCCCTCGGCGGTCTCGCCTGGGCTCGCCGCAAAATGCGCGCCTGAGTTTCCAGGAGGAATCTTCCTCTTCTCATCGAACCGGGTAAAGGGTCATCCTTTACCCGGTTTTTTTTCAGCCGCATCGTCACACCTGCTGCGAATGCTTCCAGGAAACTAGCCGGGACTATGCGTTGTGTGAACCGTCATGCGATGGCTCCCGCCTCTGTTGATCGCCACCCTCGCGCTTTCGTCCTGTTCCCGATTGCCGGCAAACAGGCCGATCTTCCGCATGCGCCTCGATATCATCGACAACGAGGTGAAACTGGGATCGACCCCGCTCCCTTCCGATCCTGAAGGTCTGAGCGACTATCTGGCATCCCTGTCACCCGCCTCTAAAACGAAACTTCGAATCGACTTCGTTTTCGCCCCGCGTACACCCGTTACACGCATCAATGACATGGTGAGAGCCGGTGCCGAATTTGCCGGGCATTCGGAAGACCAGCATTTCTACTTCAATATCGCCGGCCGGGACCGCAAAGCCTTCAGCCTTGATCTCCGCGATGGCTCCTGCTGCGGTCCGCGGGACTTCGTCACCAGCGACGACCTCCTGGAAGCCCCCTTCCCTCCCGGTCTCCGGGAGCAGTGGATCAAAGTGGAGTTGTGCTTTCAGGAGGACACCTGTTCCATCCACGGCGAGTCCATGGACGGCGATGAATTGCGCACTCATCTGGAATCCCTTCGCCCCCTTGCCGCCGGTGTCTTCGTGGAGATCACCGTCCCCGGCAGTAAGAACTTTGCGGATCTCCTCCCTGTCCTGGAAATATGCCAAATCACCGGCGTGGAAATAAACCTCTCGCTTGAACCCGCAGACGAAAGTTACCCTCTCAGCCGTCCCCGCAGCCGCTTACCCGCTGAATTTATTCCCGTCATCGTTCACCGGTAATGCAGGCTTCCGTCCGGAAAATCCTAGCAAATTGTCGATTTTCCGTCGGTGATGGATTCGACCTCCCGGGCGCGGAGCGATTCGCAGCGGCCCCCCATCCCGCCTTGCCTCCAGTCTCAAACGAATCCTCCTTCGTTGCCATGAGCCTACATCGCACAGAGCTTTCCCCCGGATACCCCGTTCTTCATATCAATCACTCTGCCGCCTCGGCAAGAGTGGCCCTGCATGGCGCACAGATTATGGAATGGCAACCCGCGGGACAGCGGCCTGTGCTTTACCTCAGCCCCCAGTCCGCCTTCCAGGAGGGCAAGGCTATTCGCGGAGGCGTGCCCCTGTGCTGGCCGTGGTTTGGCCCCCATGCCACGGACCGCACGCTGCCCTCGCACGGATTCGCACGGACCCGTTTTTGGGACCTCAGTGCCACCGTTGAGGATGAAAGCGGTGTCACCCTGCGGTTCACCCTAACGGATGACGAAAAGACCCGGAAACTGTGGCCGCATCCCTTCCGGCTGGAAATGGAAATGCACATCGGAAGGGAATTGCATCTGTCCCTGCATATGACGAATACGGGAACAGAACCCGTCACCCTGTCCGGCGCACTGCACACCTATCTGGCCGTGGGCGATGTCCGTGAGGTGAGACTGGAGGGGCTCAACGACGCAGAATATCTCGACACCGTGGGCGTCCCGCAACTCCGGCACCAAAACGGTGACGTTGTTTTCGAGAGTGAAGTGGACCGCGGTTATTTCACCACTGCCGATGTGCACCTCAAAGATGCCGCCCTGGGGCGCGTCATCACCGTGCGCGGCTCCGGCAGCGGCTGCCGCGTCGTGTGGAATCCCTGGATCGCTAAAGCCGCCGCCCTCGCCGATCTGCCGGATGCGGACTATTTCCGATTCGTCTGTGTGGAAGCGGCCAACGCCTGGGAGGATTCCGTGACGATCCCGCCCGGCGACAGCCACACGCTCGCCACGACCATCAGCGTCGAATAGGGCCGTGCGTTTGCCGACGGGGCGGACAGGATGTCCGCGATCCGTTTTCGCCCTGCTCCTGCCTCAAATAAGCGGCCCCAGCATCGCCATCGTATTGTTCCACAGCTTCCGCCGCAGAGGCCACGCGATCACTTCCGCCGCCGGGACCTCCACGGATTGCCGCCGGTATTCCTCCTGACGCGCCCGCACCAGCGCCGCCGCCGCACCGTCGTGAATCAGCACATTGTTTTCCTGATTCAGGTCAAAACTCCGGCGGTCCATATTGGCTGATCCAAACAGCGTGACGATGCCGTCCACCACGAAGGTCTTGGCGTGCAGCAGGCCTCCGGTGAATTCATACAGGCGCACTCCCGCCTCCAAAAGATCCGCGTAGTAGCTGCGGCTGGCCGCCGCCACCATGCGGGAATCATTGCGCGCCGGAAGAATGAGCGTGGTCTCCACGCCCCGGCGCGCACACGCACACAGCGCCTGCTGCAGTGACTCATCCGGCACGTAATACGGTGTAGTGATTACCACTTCCCGCCGCGCGCCGTACAACAGCAGGACGAATACCCCCGGCATGGCATGCGCGGGATAGGTCGGCCCGCTCGCCACCACCTGCACCGCGCTGCCGCCGGGCTCCGCGGACACCGGCACCGGCTCTGTGAGCAGCGCATTGAGAGACTCGCCCGTGGTGCTCATCCAGTCGCGGGCGAACAAATGCAGGTTTTGCCGGGCCGCCGGTCCCTCGATCCGCAGCACGGCATCCACCCACGGTGCATACTTCGCTTTGATCGTGAATTCGGGATCGGCGCAATTCTGGCTCCCGCAATACGTGAGGCTCCCGTCGATCACTGCGATCTTCCGGTGATTCCGCATATCCACCCGTCCCGTGAACAACTGGAGCAGCAGATGCTTCACCGGAAACGCCACCGCCGTATGCACGCCATCCTCCCGCATCGCCCTCCACAGCGGAGACCGCAGCAGCAGCCGCGAGCCCAGCGCATCCGCCATCACCCGGCACGTCACACCCCGCCGGGCCGCCCGCCGCAGCGCCTCCGCCACGCGGGTGCCATTGCGGTCCGGCAGCCAGATGTAGAACAGCAAATGCACATGCGCCCCCGCCCCGTCGATATCCGCCACCAGCGCGTCCACCATCGCATTCGAATCCGCCGGCATCGTGATCCGGTTCCCTGTTTGCACCGGAAACCCTGACAAATTCCGCCCCGCCCGGAACAGCGGCTCCCACAATTCCGGCACCGCATCCACGCCTTCCCCACCCGGATACGGCGGCATCTCCCGCGCCGCCCGCAGCAGTTTCTTCAATCGCCGCCTCCCCGGACTCACCTCCCCGAACAACAAATAAAACAATACCCCCGCCACGGGCACCAGCGCGATCACCGCCACCCACGCCACCCGCGACGCCGGTTCCCTCTGCGGCCTCAGCATCACCCGCAACACCACCAGCAACTGCACGATCCAGTGCGCCAATACCGTCAGCAGAGTCTCAAACATAATCTCCGGAAAACCTCCAGCCTGGCCAGCCTGTCATCCCGCGCCACTCTTTTTGCGCTCACCCCTTCGGGAGTCCTGGCTCCCGGTTGCAGAGACGGCAGTTTGCAGGTTCACTCAACACATGGTTCGAGATTCTCGGGAAAAAGAGCGCCGCCTGGCCTGCGAGAATTGCGCTCATGTATTCGAGCCGATGTTCACCAGTGAACTGCACCGCTGTCCCCGCTGCGGAGGACGGTACGTCAGCCGGGTGCTCGGATGGCGTGTCATCACGATCCTGCTTCTCTCGCCGTTTGTGTTCCTGTTTTTCCTTTGGGTTTGGAGGCAGGCGGGGCTCTCCCGCTGATGGCGACTTACATTCCCGGCCAGTACAAAACATTGAATTTGTGCCCGTCCGGATCAGCAAAGACAAAAGTATACCCCTGTCCGATTTCGTAAGGCTCAGTCGTTATTTTTCCGCCTGCTTTCCTTACAATTTCCACCCATTCATTGACTTCCTCCCGGCTCCCGGCGGAAAGGCTGAAAATGATTTCACTGCCATTTTTAAGATCAGCAATTTCGCTGCGGGTGTTGCTTTGAAAAATGTCTTTTAGAAAGAAATTTATAATAAAACCGTCCTCCCCGAAGGAAATGCTCGTCAGCCCCTGAGCAGGCGAACTGTCGGCCTCAAAACCAAGTTCAGTATAAAATCCCGTTGTTCGTTCAAGATCGCCCGTTGCGAGATTGGCCCAGATTTTTTTCGCTTTCATGGTCTTATACTTTTTTTAAAAAGGCCGCGCCAGGGGAGTCCGTATTTCACCGGCGGGAGGAACTGTTCTTCTTAGCGCCCGTCCTGGACCGTTGTCAAGATTCCATTCGGAATGACCCGTGATCATCACCGGACGGGAACCACACGACGCAGCCAACATAAGCCCGGGAGATTGTTATCTTGAGGTGTCACCGGAACACGCTAAAGGTAAAGCCCATGAAATTGCGCATGGTCCCCTTGTTAGCCGCCGCTTCCGCAGCGGGTATCAGTTTTGCCGCCGGATGGTATTGCAAGCCCGCCGGGAAAGTATCCCCGGGAACCGGGCCGCCTCCCCTGGTGCAGGAAAAGACACCGGCGGCGAAAAAGCCCGACACCACGGCCTCTGCGGCGCGCAGCGGCGATGTCAAAACACTGCGGCGGCTTTTGAAAGAGGAGCGCAATCCCGCGCGCGCCGCGGCCCGCATTCTCTCGGCTCTGGATGGTCTGGATCTACCGGCCCTAACGCAGATGGCGGCAAATCTGGCGTCGACGGGGAATGAATATGACCGGGATTCGTGGCAGTTGCAGCAACTGATCTTTGGCCGCCTCGCCGAAATAGACCCCGCCCAGGCGATGCAGACGGCGCTGGCGGTGAAGTCCACCTATCTTCGCTCCGGAGCCATTTCCGCCGTCATCCAGGCCACCGCGGCCACAGATCCGGAAGGCGCGGAGCACATGGTGGCTCAAATGCCGGGCGGCTGGCTGCGGCGTTCCGCGCTGTCCAGCCTGGCGGAGGTAATGGCCCGCACCGACGGACCCGCCGCGATGCAAATGCTGGAGCGGCAAAGGGTGGCCCGCGGAGACTGGTCCGCCTGGGGAACGCTTTTCCGAAGCTGGACAGATCACGATCCCCGCGCCGCCGCCGCCGCGCTCTCCTCGCTGCCTCCCCAAACGGCGCGCAATGCCGTGGATGATGTCGCTGCACAGTGGGCCCGGAACGATCCGGACGCGGCGCTCGCCTGGGTGGACACGCTGAAGGATTCCCCGCTGCATCGCGATGCCCTGCGCTCCACAGTGGCCGTCATCGCGCAGCAGGATCCGGAAAAAGCCCAGGCACTCGCCGCGTCCTGCCCGGCGGGTGACCGGCGCCTCGTCCTCCAGAGCGTCGCGAGTGCCATGGCCGAATCCGACAGTAAATCCGCCCTGTCCTGGGCGGGTGGCCTGACTGATCCTCTGGAGCGCCAGCGTTGCCTCGCCACCATTGCGAGCAGTTGCGGCTACCGGGACACAGACGCCGCCAGAAGCGCTCTGGAATTGATGCCCGCCGGCACCATGCGCACCCAGACTTTCGAGAATGTGCTGGGGTGGATGTCCTACATGGACCCGAACGCGGCGAAGTCATGGGCGGATACCCTCAAGGGAGACGAAAAAACACGCGCCCTGCAGGAGGTGGCCTACTATTTCGCAGTCGAAAACCCGGATGCCGGTTCCCAATTGCTGGCAGACTTGCCGGAGCGCCGCGGCACCAGCGAGGCATGGGGCCGCATCGCCTCCCTCAAGGCGGACAAAGACCCGGCCACCGCCCTGACATGGGCCGGCAGTTTGGATTCCGAGCCCAACCGTCTCCGCGCGGTAACGGGTATTTTCAGCAATTGGTCTCAGCGTTCTCCCCAGGCAGCCGCCGCTGCCCTGGCAGGGATGACCAACGCCAACGAACGCCGCGAAGCCGCCGGCATCGTGGCCGGCAACTGGGCAAACCGTTCGCCTGTGGAAGCGGAGCAGTGGGCACAGAGCCTGAAGGGCGACGACCGCCTCGCCGCACTGGCCGCGGTGTGGCAAAACACCGCCGACGACGACCCTCAGCATGCCGCGGCCAGCCTCGCCGCTGCTGCGGGCGACGCCTCCTCTTCTCCAGGCGCGGCTGACAAAATCTCCGCCTCCGCCGCCAACATCGCCAGTCTCTGGACGGGCGAGAGTCCCTCCGGCGCCGCCACCTGGGCGGGCACCCTTCCCCAGGGCAAGGTGCGGGAGGAGGCCTACGGCGGGATCGCGGCTGCATGGGCCCGGTTTGATCCCGAGGCGGCCTCCGCCTGGATCGATACTCTCCCCCGTGACCGGTCCCGCGATGTGGCAATTGGGAAACTCGTCAGTCAAATCTCCACCTCTGATCCGGCCAGCGCGCTCCGCTGGGCGTCTTCTGTCGAGAACAGCGGACCGCAATTCGAAGCTCTAAAAACAGCCGTCATCGCATGGAAGGAGATCAATCCTGAAGCCGCCCGCGCCGCCGTGCAGTCCGCCACCCTGCCGGAGGACATGCGGGCACGGGTGATGGATGTGATCCGTTAGAGCGGTTTAATTTAAAATGTAGCCGTCTTGAAAAGAACATCTATCACACAGCGACGGCTCAGTCCTCCTCTAACAGGGTGTGACAGGCCTCCGGGGATCGCGCGAATCCTCTTCTCCGGCAGGGCCAATGGCCCGGCCTGATCCCAGCCTGAGGCAACGCCCCAGGAGCCGGGCAACCCCGGATTTAAAGGGCTGAAAGCCCGCTCTATTTCCAGAGGTGTTCGTTCCTGCCGGGATGGGTCGGGCTTTCAGCCCTCGTGATTTTTTCGGATCGGAACCTGGGGCGTTGCCCCAGGCTGGGATAGAGCGGCCCGTTGGGCCTGAGGAGCGCAGCGGTGCGGACGGGCTACAATTTTATTTAATATGCTATAGCCGGTTAAATTGAATTGCAGCCGTTCTCCCGGGAGCCGCACACGGCGAAAGAAGCGGCTTCTGCGGGCTTCCGGTTCTACGGCTTCACTTCTTCAAATTTGACCTTCCCATCCGCGACCTTCACATTTTTCAAAGCGGTCTGCTTTTCCCGGTCGGTCCAGTCACCGGTGGAAACTCTAAAAACGGAACCGGCAAATTTTCCACCCCCGTTAATTCCGGTGGAAATGCTGCCAACGACCGAATCCAGATCGCTGGTATCCAGCGTTCCGCCGGCAGCCAGGGCGGCATTGGCGGTGGAGACGAGGTTCTGCGCATTGCGCTTCGCCACCGCCGTCAGCTTCGCTGCCCACGTTTGGGTCAGCGGACCGGCGGCGGACTCCGGCAGGCCCATGCGGCCCAGAGCTTCCGCCGCCTCCTCATCACTGCGACGGTAAAACTCCCATCCCAGAGACCCCGCCGACAACAGCTTTTGCGCCGGGTCTTTGATGGAGGATACCCATTGGATGCCGGCATTGGGATCCTCTTTGGAAACGGCCACCGCCAGCCCGGCTGCCATCGCGTCACGCCCGGGTGTGTCCGCGTGCGCGGCCAGCCAGGCCGAGGCCGCAGCAGGATCGGACTTCGCCCATCCGGTCACGGCCAGCCTGAGCAGGTCATCTCTTTGCGGACTGGTGGACAGGAATTTCACCACCTCATCAGGGGAGGCTGCCATCCAGGCGGCCAGCGCGTGATGCAATTCGGACAGCGCCCCTTCCTGCACGATCATGCCTGATTTGGAAAGGGCCGTGAGCTTCTCCAGCAACTTGCTCTGAATGTCCTGCGCGGAGGGATCATGGGCGGAAGCCGTGACGATTTGCTTTGCCCCTTCCGGCTTCGGCGGCGCATCCGCGCTCTTTCCTGTGGCGGAGGCCGCTTTTATCGCCGTCGGCCTTTTCTGATCGGCGGGCGTTTCGAACGGGAAATTCCGCCCTGCATAAAAGGAAGCCGCGGCTGCGATCGTGACGAGACCGGTAGTGGCAAGGGTGTGGCGCAGATTCATTATGAAATATATCGTATCTATGAATTATTCAAAGAAAAGCTTTGGGAAAGTTAATTTTCGGACAACTTGCCTGGCTGCGCGGAATGGTGGAGTAAGGCGCATCCAACCGGATCCCGATGAATACCGGTGCCTGTAATATGAAGCTTCCCAGTGTTCTCTTCTTTGTTATCGCCGCTGCTCTGGGAGGCTACTTTGCGGGACGCTGGCAGGAAAATAACGCCGCGCGCCCTGCAAAGTCCAGCGGCAGCCTGACAACGTCAGCTTCCCCCGGCAGCGCCAAACAACAGAAAACCGCGGACTCGATCGCAGACCTTCTTCTGGAAGCCCCACCCGGGCAGCCCAATACCAGGCTGTTATCGGCGCTCCGCGTCAGCCTTGAGGACAACAGTGAATTCCGCCGGAAAGCGCGCTGGGGTTATTTTCTGGATGCCATGCGCCCGGAGG
This sequence comes from Verrucomicrobiales bacterium, assembly GCA_036262875.1. Classification (GTDB taxonomy): domain Bacteria; phylum Verrucomicrobiota; class Verrucomicrobiia; order Verrucomicrobiales; family V1-33; genus V1-33. The sequence continues at coordinate 133 of DATAIE010000012.1, read as the reverse complement.
ACGCGCCGGCGGTCCGTGGGATCCTCCGCGAAATGGAGCGTCAGGGGCGCACATTCGTGGATGAGAGGGACGCCTTCTGGGCCCGCTGGGGAGAGTTGGACGGAAAGGCCGCCATCGCTGCCGTCAATGCCGA
>DATAIE010000011.1:0-4848 GCA_036262875.1 Verrucomicrobiales bacterium | reverse complement strand
TCCTCGCCTTCCATGAGCGCGTCATGTTGAAACCCGTCCTCCGCTTCGTACTGCCGGCCTGTGCCGGCGCACTGATCCTCTTTCTTCTGAGGGATCGTCCGGGAGGAAAGCAGGAGCCGTTTGCGCGCGTCACCGTAGAACCGGCAGCCGTTGCAGGCAAACAGGAGACTGTGGACCCCGCGTCCCTCCCTCTCTCGCCGCCCCCCGCCCCGCCGGCTGGAATCGTCATTCCCCGCACCAATTCGGAACTCAACACCTTTGCTGACAGTCCCCGCCCGCTGGGAGAGAAGATCTCCGTCCTCTACAAAATGATGCGCGACGGCCCGCCGGAGCAGGCCAAAGCCGCTGCCATCCGGGCGATCTTCATCGTCAAAAACGCGGACTTCGTTTCTCAACTGCGGCCCCTCATTGTGGCCGGGGAGGTCAAACCGGAAGCGCTCGAAGTCCTTTCCTTAAACCTCTACGACCGCCCGCTGGATCTCCTTTTGCCCACATGGGCGCTCATCCGGGACCGGCCGGGCCACCCGCTGCACGAAGCCGCTGCCGATGGACTCGCGTTCCATCTTAAGGAAAAAGCCGGTCTGGGCAGCAGCCAACTGGCCCAGGTGATCCAGGAGTATCTAAAGGTGCCCGCCGCCCCGTAGCGGTCAATGCGACGGCGCGGAGCCAGGTGCAATTTCCTGAGGAGCCCGGGTCGGCGGCTTGAAGAACAGTCCGAGAATAGCGATGCCCACGATCGCCATGACCGTCGGCACGAGGAACAGAGACTTGTAGTCAACGACCTGTGCCGTCTTGTCCATGAAAGTTACCTTTGTGGAGTAGTGTTCCACAAGCAGCGGGAATACATAACTCGCGACCACCATCCCAACTCCGAGAATCAGCAGGTTGAAGAGTCCCTGCGCGCTGGAGCGGACATCCTTCGGGAAAACCGCATCCACGAAAATGTAGACCGTGGCGAAGAAGAATGCATAACAAATCCCGTGCAGCACCTGGACGCCGATGATCAGCCATTGCATGTCCGCACAGAAGGCAAACGCGGCAAAGCGGAGAGCGTGGCCGAGGATTCCGATGATCATCGTGATTCTCCAGCCCAGCTTCGCGAGCACGGTTCCCAGCACGAGCATGGTGACGATCTCCGCCACCTGACCGATGCTCATCACTACCATGCTCATGTTTGCGGAAATGCCCACGCGCGTGGTGAGGAATCCATCAGATACCACGAAGTAGCCGTTGTGGATCACCGCATCGATCAGGGTCACGATGAAAAGCACGAGAACAAAGGGCGTGCGCAGCAGTCGCGCCGCCTTCAGCCACGCCAGTTTATCGAGTCCGGCGGCATCTTTCCGCGCCGGTGTATGCGGCAGCGTCATGCTGTAAGCCGCCATGATGAACGAAACCACAGCTCCCACGATAAAGATATTCCTCACTTCAGAGGGCCCGGCATTCGCCCCGAGAAGGAAAATAAACGGCCACGATACCACGATCCAGCCAATGGTTCCGCCCATGCGAACGAACCCGAAATCCTTCGCGGGATCTTTCAAATTGGCGAAGGCGAGGGAATTCGTAACCGAAATCGTGGGCACGTAAAGAATGCCGTAGAGGCAGAACAGGCCGAAGAAACTCCAGAAATCCGTCGTGAAGGCCGCTCCCAGCAACGCCAGCCCGCCCAGCAAGTGCGACACTGCGAGAAACCGCTCCGCGGCGAAGTGACGGTCCGCAAACTGGTTGCTGAAAAAGATGCCCAGAATGGAAGCGATCCCGAAGACGCTTCCCACCAGAGTCTGCTGCCACGCCTCGAATCCCAGCGATCCCATGTAGGGGAAAATTTTGGGCTGCCACGCTCCCCAGATGGCGATCTCAAGGATCATCATGATGAACAGCTTGATCTTAATCGATTGGGCGGTGGCGGGCTCAGACATGGCGTGAGTTTGAAAAAGTGAGTGGGTGATGGCAGGCGGACTATGGGGAGCCTGTGGAGGTTTGGGAAATTGAATTTTGCCGTGATAGAGGCAAAAATGCGCCACCCGATGGAAAACCGGCTTGTTTCCCTGCTTTTTTCAGACATGAAAGACGGGCACCCGCGCATCCGTAGCGAGGAGCCGCCCTTGTTTTGCCGACAGGGCTCACCGTCCCCCGGACATTATCAAACCATGAAGAAACTCGTTCTCTCTCTTGTCGCTCTCGCCGCCAGTTCTCTGCTCTCCGTCGGGCAGGAAAAGAAACCGGAGGCCCCGGCCGCACCTGCAACCCCGGCACCGGCCACGCCCGCTCCCGCGGGAGACACAGCCAAGATCAAACTCGGCGTCATTCCGGGCACGATGAAGTTCGACAAAACGGAACTCACCTGCAAAGCCGGTCAGAAGGTGGTCATTCTTTTCCAGAACGCGGCCTGCCCGCTCCAGCACAACTTCCTCCTCCTCAAGCCGGGCACCAAGGATGCCGTGGGCGCGCTCGCCGATAAAATGCTGACCGATCCGGAAGGCCTCAAGAAGCAGTACGTTCCGGAAACGGACGCCATCCTCGCCAAGGGCAGCAAACTTATCGGGATCGGCCAAAGCGAACTCATTGAGTTCACCGCTCCCGCCGAAGCCGGAGACTATCCCTACATCTGCACATTCCCTGGCCACTGGCGCCTCATGAACGGTGTGCTGAAGGTCACGAAATAAGGAACCGGATTTCAACGATATCCCTCTTACCCGAACGGGCCGTGGAATACTCCGCGGCCCGTTTTTTTCGTTTCACTGAGTCGTCTTTTTGGTTTCTGTCCGGCCATGACCCTGCGCGATGCCACCGCCGCCGATCTTCCGGCCATCAATGCCATCTACAATCACTACGTCCCCACGTCGACCTGCACCTATCAACTGGTGCCGGAGACAGCGGAGAGCCGGCAGGCGTGGTTTCAGGGACGCCAGCCGCAGCACCCGGTGATCGTCGCTGAGGAAAACGGTGAGGTCGTGGCATGGGGCAGCCTTTCTCCGTTCCATAAACGCGAGGCCTATGCGGGAACTGTGGAAAATTCCGTGTATGTGCACCACGAACGCCAACGGCAGGGCCTGGGCCGGCTGCTAATGGAAGCGCTCCTCCAACGGGCGCGGGCCTCGGAAAGCCTGCATACGGTCATCGCGATCATCTCCGCGGATCAGGCGGGCAGCATTGGATTGCACCAGTCGCTGGGCTTTAAGCAGATTGGTTTACTCAAAGAGGCGGGCCGTAAATTCGGGCGCATTCTGGATGTGGTCTACATGCAATACATGCTGAGGGAATGAGAAACCCCCGGCTTGATTCCGTTCGCGGGGCGGTCATCACTGACGCATGCTGACCAGACGCATTATACCGTGCCTCGATGTGGACAAAGGCCGGGTCGTGAAGGGCACGAAGTTTCTCGAACTTCGTGACGCCGGTGACCCGGTGGAATCCGCCGTGGCTTATAACAATCAGGGTGCGGACGAACTGGTCTTTCTCGACATCACGGCATCCTCCGACGGACGGTCCACCATGATCGATGTGGTGGAGCGCACCGCCGAGCGCTGCTTTATGCCGCTCACCGTGGGCGGGGGCATCCGGACGGTGGATGATATGAAAGCCATGCTCCGGGCCGGCGCGGACAAGGTGAGCGTGAATACGGCGGCGATTCAGAATCCGGACGTCATCGACGCCGGGGCCGGGACCTTTGGCTGCCAGTGCATTGTGGTCGCCATCGACGCGCGCTCCAACGGCGACGGCACGTGGCGCGTCTACACCCATGGCGGTCGAAACCCGACGGAACTGGATGCCGTGGCGTGGGCGGCTGAAGTCTGCCGCCGCGGGGCCGGAGAGATTCTCCTCACCAGCATGGATGCGGATGGAACCAAAGCCGGCTATGATGTCGCCCTGACGCGGGCGGTGAGTGAGGCGGTCACCATTCCCGTCATCGCCAGCGGCGGCGCGGGGAATCTGGATCACATGGTCACCGTCCTGTCCGAGGGCAAAGCGGATGCCGTTTTGGCCGCCAGCATCTTCCATTTTGGTGAATACACCGTGGACAGCGTGAAGGAGTATCTGGGAGCCCGCGGCGTGCCGGTGCGGCGGGCGGCCTGGCAGGCCCATTGAGGAAAGACCTCTTTGTTTACCCGCGTTTTACAAATCCTCCGCGTCCGCACATACGGATTTTACACGGTTCGGCGAGGGTTGCGCCGTTATGAATGCAAAGCCAACCCCAACCTGCCGCGACGCCCGCATCCTCCCGCTGGCTGTCGCCATTCTCGCCACCGCGCTTCCCGCAACGGCCCAGTTGCCGGACGGTTCCTCTCTCCAACTGACACCGGGCGGGGAAAACACCCTGACAAATCTGGAGATCACCGATCCGGGGGACCATTCCTGGCTCATGCAGACCTCCACAAACCTGGTGGACTGGACCACTACGGACACCTGCAAAGTCCACAACGGACGTTACCGTGTGAGCATCAGCAAGGGTTCTGCCCCCTCGGCGCAGTTCTACCGGGCAGTCTACGACCCGCTGCAGCAGACGACACAAAGCACCGTCGCCTCCGCGCTGCTGCTGCCTGCCACCGCAGCGAACTATGCGAATCCGGCGCTGCCGCCGTCGTTCCTGGTGCAGCCCATCACCGCGCAGGACAACACCCCGGCGAACAATCCCGTTACCAATGCCGGAGCCACGCTGGGACGTGTGCTGTTCTACGACAAACGTCTCTCCCTGAATCACACCATTTCCTGCTCCTCCTGCCATCAGCAGCTTCACGGCTTCTCCGATCCCAACCGCTTCAGCACAGGATTCACCGGAGGGCTGACGGGACGCAATTCGATGGGGCTGGCCAATGCGCGGTGGTATCAGCGGCGTGCATTCTTCTG
>DATAIE010000010.1:0-7763 GCA_036262875.1 Verrucomicrobiales bacterium | reverse complement strand
AAGCGCGGCGAAGGCATCGACGAAGGAGACACCACCGTGGCCTACGTCCCCGACAAAGGATGGTTCTGGTTCATCCCGCAGCACAATGACATGGTGAGCGTGGGCATCGTGGCCGAAGGCAAATACCTGACCCGGGACGGCGTCAAAGACCTCAAGCAGATCTTTGATCGCGAGGTGGAGGAGAATCAGTGGATCAAGTCGCACCTCGCCGTCGGCGAATGCACCGGAGAATACCGCATCACCAGCGAATACAGCCGCCACTCACGCCACTGTGCCGGACCGGGCCTGTTGCTTTTGGGAGACGCCTTCGCGTTTCTCGATCCCGTGTTCAGCAGCGGCGTCATGCTCGCGTTGAAGAGCGGTGTGATGGGTGGCGACGCCGTCCACGAGGCTCTCGTGGCGGGCGATTTCTCCCCGACCCGTTTCGCTGCCTACGGCGCGCAGATGCGTGAAGGCGTGGAAAACATGCGCAAGCTCGTCTATGCGTTTTACGACCCGAAGTTCTCCTTCCGCGGCACGATCAAAGCGCACCCCGAGGCCGCCGGGTTGATCACGGACTGCCTCTCCGGCGACGTGAACCGGGACTTCACACAGTTGTGGGACTGGATTCGCGAATCGGTGCCTCTGCCCGAGGACCTTCCTTACGGAGAGCCGTTTCTCCCGGCAGAAAGTGTCGCTGCTTAAGAGCACGTCAGCGTCTCAAAAAATCATGCCCTCCTCTCCCGTGAGGAAGCGCTTTGGCCTCATCGCAGCCGCGGCGGCCATCGCTCTTCCGGTCTATGCTCAAGTCGCAAAGGGTCCGGAAAAGGACTCCCCGGCGGCGGCACCACCGCTGCCGGTCGCTGAGGCCCGTGCACGGGCGAGGCTGGTGCACACGACGATCAGCGGAGCGCTGCAGGTGATGCACCGCGACTTCTTCCGCCGCAACGGCAGCAAAGTCATCCCTTCCAAATCGCTGGAGGACGTATTCAAAACGCTTGCGGAGGAGAGCTCGATCGAAGCCCGCTGGCTGGCCGGCGAAGGAACGGTGATGAACACGGACAATAGGCCCCGGGATGATTTCGAGCAGAAGGCCATCAGGAAGATCGTCGCCGGAGAGAAAGAGTATGAGTCGGCAGAGAAAGGGACTTTCCGTTTTGCGGGCGCGATCACGTTGCAAAACGAGTGCTTAAAATGCCATGTCCCGGACCGCACGAGCCTCGAAGACCGGTTTGCGGCGCTGGTCGTCTCCATTCCGCTGAATCCTCCCGCTCCGGAAAAATGACGGGTCCCGGCGGTGCATTCCACCTTGCAAATTGTGATGAGCGTCTAAGCGTGCACCGGTGAAATTGTCCTCCCCGGAATCCCGCGATGATGCGACTCAGTTGTCACGGGCGTTTGTGTTGATGCTCGTGGCTCTGGTGATCGCCTGTGTGCTGAGGTTCCCTTCCCGGGAAATCAAGACGATGCACACCGATGAGGCCACACAGGCCGTGAAGCTGCACGAAATGGTGGAGGGAAGCTATCACTACGATCCTAAAGATCACCACGGCCCCTCCCTGCTCTACAGCACCCTGCCCGTGCTTTGGACCTCCGGCATCGACTGGGAGGACCTGACGGAGAGTAAGCTGAGGCTCGTGCCCGTACTCTACGGCGTGGGATTGATTTTGCTGCTGGTGCTGGCGGGCGACGGCCTGGGGAAAATGGCGCTCGGGTGGGCGGCGCTGTTCATTGCCGTCTCGCCGCTCATGGTGTTCTACAGCCGCTATTACATCATGGAGGTGCTCCTGGTGTTTTTCACCTTCGGGTGCATCGCCTGCGGGTGGCGTTTTTGGATTACGCGGCGTCCCTCATGGCTGGTGTGGGCGGGGATTTGCGCGGGATTGATGCACGCCACCAAGGAAACGTGCGTGCTGCATTTTGCGGCCATGGGAGCGGCGCTCCTGGTGGTGTATATCGCGGAGTTTTACTCGGCGGGGGCCGGCCTGGGCGTCATCAACCGGCACCGGAAATCGCCGGTCAACCGGAAGCAGTTGATCATCTTCGTTTCCTGCGCCGCGGTGACGTCCATCGTCCTGTTTTCCCAGTTTTTCACTGAGTGGCGCGGTGTTTGGGACAGCGTGGCCGCGTATACGAACATGATCGGGCGCGCCGGCGGACAGGGACATGAGAAGCCGTTCGGCTACTACTTCAGGCTGCTCTGGGGCTCCCTCATTTCCGGACGGGATATCCTGGACTGGCAGGAATGGAAGAGCGTGCTCTGCATCACCGCCGATGCCCGCCGCGCCGTCATCACCGAAGGCGCGCTGCTGATTCTCGCCGCCATCGGCTGCATCACCGCCTTCACGGCCAAAGCCTCGCGGAATCAGAGCAATCACCTCATGCGGTTCCTGGCGGTGTATTCGGTCGTCATTTTCGTCATTTACTCGACCATCAGCTACAAGACCCCATGGTGTATCATGGGAGCGTGGCACGGGCTTCTCATCATGGCGGGCGTAGGGGCGGACAGCGTGATCCGTCTGTTCTGGAACCGCTGGGCGCGAAGGACGGTGATCTCGATCCTCGCCCTGGCCTGTGTGCACCTGGCGCTTCAATCCTGGAGAGTGAGTCAGGATTTTGCGCGCGACTCGCGCAATCCCTACAACTACAGCATGACCTCACCGGACGTGCTGGACTGGGTGGAGAAGATCGAGCGCTTTGCGGAGCTTCACCCCGAGGGCCACAATATGCGCATCGATCAGAATGATCCCAACGGCGGCTGGCCCCTGCCCTGGTACCTGTCGCGTCATTTTCCAAACTACCACTGGCAGGGCGGATCGATGGACCTCAACGGCGCGGGGGTGCTCCTTTTCAGCAAGGCAGCCTTTGAAGTCAACGAAGCCGCGCTCGCCGCCGATCCCGCTTCGAAGGAAGCCTTCGAGCAGCGCTACGTTCCGGGGCTGATCACGCTGCATCCGTCCGGCTCCCTGAAGGTCTTCGTTCAGCGGGACCTCTGGGACCAGTATGTCAGCCGCCGCCAGAACTGGCCGCCTCTGGCCGTGCAAAAATGAGCGCCCCGGCCCTCCACCGTTTCAGCCATGAAGCGATGGCGACGCGCTTCGAAGTCACCCTCGTTCATCACGATGCGGGAGAGGCAGCGTCCGCCGCACAGGCCGTGTGGGACGACATCGATGCGATCGAGGCACACCTCAGCCGGTTCATCCCTCACAGTGACATCAGTTGCCTCAACGGCAGCGAAGCCGGCCGGGTGGTGGATGTGCATGAGGCCGCCATGGACTGCCTTTCCTACGGCAAAGAAATCTGGGAACAGACCGGCGGTGCCTTCGACGTAACGATCGGGCCCCTGCAGCCGGTGCTGCGCTGGCCGGACGGTCATCCCCGCAAACATACCCCTGAGGAACTGGAGGAGGCACGCAGCCGGTGCGGCTATCACCTTCTCGATATCGATCCGGTGGAATTCACCGTCGTCCCGCGCGCACCGAATATGCAGGTTGACCTCGGGGCCATCGGCAAGGGTTACGCGCTGGACCAGGCGGCGAACATTCTGCGTGAACAATTCGGCATTACCAATGCGCTGCTCAACGCCGGCACCAGTACGGTTTTGGGTGTGGGTTCCATGCCGGAAAAAGACGGCTGGCTGGTGCGCGCCGGAGCCCCGGAGCCGTTCGCCCTGCACGACGAGGCCGTCAGCGGCACGGGATTTCAGGTGAAGGGTGCCCACGTCATCGATCCGCGGACCGCCAAACTGGTGGACATGCGGCGCATCATCCGCTGGTCCATCGCTCCGAATGCCACGCTGGCCGATGCGCTGAGCACTGCCTTCATGGTCATGAACCGGCGGGAGATCACGGCATTTTGCCGGCAGTATCCCGAGGTCAGGGTCGTCTATTGTGATGAGTAATTCTGTTCCGGAAAAAGGACTTTCCGGTTGCGCCGGAAGGGCGCGCCAGCACCCTCACGCCCATGCAAGAAGACTCGCTTTCCCTTCCCTCCACCGGTGTGCTTTCCGGAGTTTCACCTGCGGCGCGTGAAGCGCTCACCGGATTCGGAGATTTCATGACCCGGCTGAAGGGAAGCGTGGTCGTGGAACAGGGCGGACCGGCCAATGCGCTGCATTTGGTGGTCGACGGCGAATTGTCAGTCGTCCTTCGCACGCCGGAGGAACTCGTTCCCCTCGGCTATGTGCAGATCGGTGAAACGGTGGGCGAGATGGGCTTTCTCGAGCCCGATGCCATCGCGAGTGCCGCAGTCACCGCCCACGTTCCCAGCGTCGTCTGGTCCATTACCACCGACGCGTTTGAAGCTTTTCTCGCCAGTCACCCGGTGGCGGGCACCGAAATTCTGAAGGCCATTCTCAAACTGGTGGGCCGCCGCGCACGGAAGGGCAACGAGCGCCTCGCCGACGAAATCGAAGAGCACGAGGCCAGCGAAGAGTAGGCCCGCATAGCGGCAAGAGCGACAACCGAAACGTCCACACAGGGAGTGGACCGGGCAAGCCTGTTCCGGCTGCCGCCCTTGTTTTATGCTGCAAATTACTGCCGGGGAGGCGGAGGCGGTGCTCCCGGAGGCGGGAACGGCTGGCCCTGCGGAGGGGCAAATCCCTGGCCCTGTGGCGGAGGGGGAGGCAGCGGAGGCGCTCCCTGCGGCCCAAACTGTGGACCGGGTCCGGCGAAACGGCCTCCCGCAGCCGGGCCCTGCAGACCACCGGCTGCACGGAAAGCACGGCCTTCTCCGCCCGGCGGAGGAGGCTGAGCCCCTCCTCCCAAACCACCGGCGCCACCACCCGCACCGCGCTGAGGACGGGCAGGCCGTCCCTCACCACTACCACCAGGCGCACCGCCCGGCGCTCCCCTGGGTGCACCCTCCGGCGGCTGCGGACGCAGTTCCTCCGGAGTCAGTTCACCGTCGCCGTTCTTGTCCAGAGTGAGGAGCGCCTTGGAGGCATTGGCGATTTCCTCCTTGCTGATCTTGCCGTCGTGGTCGGTGTCCAGCGCGGCAAAGAGCGGACCGCCCATGGGCCGCATGGCGGCAGGGCGGCCTCCCCGCTGGCCGGGTTGTCCCGCGCCAGGACGTCCGGGCTGGCCGGCACCCGGACGGGACGGCGGCTCGGGAGCCGACGGCGGCTGAGGAGGCTGGGGCGGTTGAGGGGCCGCCGGTTCCTGAGCCATCAGGGATCCGGCTGCCAGCGCACTCAGCAGAGTAAATGAGAAGGAGCGTTTCATGGTGTGTTGAGATGGAGTTGACGAATGGCCAGCAGACCGGCTGAATTGCCTCCACTGACTCCTTAAGAGAACACCACAGTGTAAAGGCCGTATGAGCCAGGAACCGGAAAATTGTGAAGGAAGTGTAAAATTGGTGCCGCAGCCCCCTCTTCAGTCCATCTTTCGGACCGAATTCCCCGTCTTTCTTCATGCCGGACACCTCTCCCCATGACATCCTGGTCATCGACGATGACCGGAAACTGTGCCGGCTGATTTCCGACTATCTGGAACCGCTCGGCTACCGCATCACTTCCGCTCACAACGGCCCGGACGGGGTCGCTTCCGCCACGGAGGGCCCATGGCATGCTATCATTCTCGACTACATGCTGCCTGGCATGGACGGGCTGGAGGTGCTGCGCCGCATCCGGCAGCATTGCGGGGCACCCGTTCTCATGTTCACCGCCCGGGGGGACGAGGCGGACCGCATCGTAGGCCTGGAAATGGGAGCCGACGACTATCTCCCCAAGACATTTTCCCCCCGTGAACTGCTGGCACGGCTCCGCGCCGTCACACGACGCACCGGCGGCACGGCGAAGAACACCCAGGCCCCCGTCCAGGAAATCGTGATCGGGCCGCTGCGCATTTGCGGGGACAATCGCAGCGCCGTTCTGGACGATCAGCCGCTGATTCTGACACCGGTGGAATTTGATCTCCTCCTCTCCCTGGCAAAGGCCTGCGGGCGCGTGAAATCCCGCGAGCATCTCGTGGATGAAATCCGGGACCGCGATTTTGATGTCTTCGACCGTTCCGTGGATGTGCACATCAGCGCCCTCCGCCGCAAGCTGGGCGACGATCCGAAAAATCCGCGCTTCATCCGCACCCTGCGCAGTGCCGGATACATGCTGGTGAATCCGAAAGTCTGAAGCCATGCGCGTCCGCTTCCCGCTATATGCCAAAATCCTGTGCTGGTTCTTTTTGAACATCGGCCTGATCGGCGCGGGGCTCTTTTTTGCGCTGAGATCCGGAGGGGCAGCCGACTGGCTCATCATGCAGCAGGCGGACCCGCAGATCGAGTCCCTTTCGCGTCTGCTGGAGCGGGAACTCCGGACGCTGCCCCAGACCGAATGGACCGGCGTGCTGAACAAATACACGGACGCCTACAGCATGAAGTTTGCCGTGTTCGGAGGCAACGGAAGGCAACTCGCCGGTGAACCGCTTCCCCTCCCTGACAAAATCCGCGACCGGGTCATCGAGCGGATGCCTCCACAGGGGATTCTGCAGCCGGGCGGCAGACCACTGCCCGGGGCCGGGGGCGGCGGGGCGCTCGGAAATCCCCGGCCAGGAGCACCGCCTTCGGTGTCACCTGTGCCGCCGGTAAATCAAAATGACCGTCCGCGTCCCGATCCACAACTGCGCCCTCCGGAGCAGCCACGGTTCGCCGGGGGTGCGGGCCGGGCCGCCGTAGAGCCGTCAGGAGTGCCCGGACCGCGGGTACTGCGCCCTGCCGGCCCCTTCGCCAAATGGCTCGAAACCACGTCCAGCCCAAAAGCGTGGTGGTTCATCGTCCGGCTGCCGCTTCCGCAGGAGGCCCGCCAGGGCGCCACCTCTCTGGTGCTCATGACAGAGAGCCTCACCGCCGGAGGCCTTCTCCTGGATTTCACCCCGTGGATCTGGGGCGGCGCGGGACTGCTGCTGCTGACGTCCCTGCTCTGGCTCCCGCTCGTCCGCGGCATCACCCGGCGTGTCGCCGGGATGAAAACCGCCACGGCACGCATCGCCGAGGGTCATTTCGATGCACAGGTTCCTGACAAGGGCCGCGATGAGCTGGCGGAGCTGGCCACCGGCATCAATCGCATGGCCACCCGTTTGTCAGGATTTGTCAGCGGTCAGAAGCGTTTCCTCGGCGATATCGCACACGAACTGTGCACGCCCCTGGCCCGCATGCAGATGGCCGGCGCCGCCCTGGAACAGCGTGCTCCGCAGGAATTGCGGGCCCGCGTGGCCGATATCACCTCCGAGTTGGAGGGCATGTCTCAAATGGTCGGTGAACTTCTCGATTTCTCCCGTGCGGGACTCGCACCGCAGACGGTCGCGCTTTCGACAGTTCCCCTCCATCCGCTCATCGAACAGGTCCTCGCCCGCGAAGGCGTGCCGCCGGAGCAGGCCCGACTGACGGTGGCACCGGAGCTTTCCGTTCCGGGAAACAGCGCGCTCCTCTCGCGGGCCATTGCCAATGTGGTGCGCAACGCGCTGCGCTATGCCGGGCCGGACCTCCGGCTGGAAATCCGGGCCGGCTCCATCGACCGGGAGTGCATCCTGACTATTTCAGACAATGGCCCCGGCGTGCCGGAGAGCGCCCTTCCCTCCCTGTTCGATCCGTTCTTCCGTCTCGAAGCCGCCCGCGACCGGGAAAGCGGCGGCACCGGCCTGGGGCTTGCCATCGTGCAGACCTGCATCAGTGCCTGCGCCGGTGCCGTCACAGCCCGCAACCGCGCCGGCGGTGGGCTGGAAGTAGAATTCCGGCTTCCGGCCGCCTGAGTGGTTTCAATGAGAGCGTTTTAAATTACGTCTTAGCCTGCGAAT
>DATAIE010000009.1:0-7698 GCA_036262875.1 Verrucomicrobiales bacterium | reverse complement strand
GCGACGTTGAAAAATCTTGAGGAGTTATACCTGTTTGAAACGAAAATAACCGATGCCGTAGGGAAACGGCTCCGCGAACAGCTCCCGGACACCAAAGTCGAGTGGTAAGGGGGAGCGCTCCCGGAATGTGATTCAGTCTCTCTACTTCACAGCCGCATGCACCCGGTGGACATCGTCGTGTTCGTCGAGTGACTGCAGGAAGGAGGTCACCTCCTCGCGCTGGTCGTCCGTCAGTTCCGGGTAGTCCTTTGGCCGGTAGCTCAGTTCCGACATGGTGATGGTCCAGCCGGCGGCCTTGAGAGCCTTGGAAACGGCATCGAGGGCGGTCAGTTGCGTGAAAAACCGTGCCGCCACGGCACCGGCCGGGAGATCCTCCACCTCATCTGCGGAGAGCACTTCCAAGTCGTCGGCCCCGGCTTCCAGGGCATCTGTTTCCGGGTCGACGCCGGGTTTCGAGGAGTGGCCTTCGATGATACCGAGGTGATCGAACATCCACGCCACACTGCCCATGCTGCCGGCGCGGAACAGAACGCGAATTTCCGGCGCGGTGCGGTTGTTGTTATCCGTCAGACATTCCACGATGACCGGCACGCGGTGAGGCGTGAAGCCCTCGAAGACCACCGTCGTAAAGGCGTCCGCCTTGCCGTCGGTCCCGGCTCCCTTGGCGATGGCACGCTCAATGGTGTCCTTGTAGACGGATTGCTTCTTCGCCGACTCGATGGCAGCGAACAGGCGGGGGTTGAATTCCGGATTCGGCCCGCCCATGCGGGCGGCCACCTGGATTTCGCGGACCAGCTTGGTGGTCATGCGTCCCTTTTTGTCGGCGGCGAGTTCCCGCCATTTTTGTTTCCATTGTGCTCCCATACCGGCACTGGAAGCGGAGGGTGGCCTTCGGCAAAGGAAATTTTGAGGGCAAATCCCGCCGTGAGCCATGCAGAATTGATCGGCGGGTTGCATCCTCGCGGGGGTCGATTACTCTGCGCGCGGCTCTTCGTTATGAAACTTCTGCTCCGGCTTCTTGCCGCCCTCCTGTTCACCCTGACCGCCACGGCTCAAACGGTTCCTGCGGGGAAGCCTGCGGGAAATCCGGCACCCGCGGCTCCTGCCTCTGAATCCGCCAACCCCGCTCCGGAACCGGTGCCTGCCGCCCCGGCGGCTGCGAAAGCACCGGACGAGGGCAAGTCGTTCCTCGAAATCATCAGGCAGGGCGGCGTAACGGTTTACTTCCTCATTGCTCTGTCGGTCGTAATGTGCGCCCTGGCGGCATTCTATCTTCTCACCGTCCGGCGCGGAGCCGTGGTGAGCGATCACTTCATGCGGACCGCAGACGCCCTGATTCGCAAGCAGCAGTACCTGGAATTGCTGGCGGTCTGCAACCGGCGAAACGAAAGCATCGCTGCGATCACGCAAAAGGCATTGGACTTTGCCACCAAAAATCCCACCGCCACTTTCGACGAAGTGCGCGAGGTGACGGAGAGCGAAGGGCAGCGCCAGGCCAGCAGGCTCACTCAGCGCATCACCTACCTCGCGGACGTGGGAGCCATCGCTCCGATGATCGGTCTGCTGGGCACGGTGATCGGGATCATGAAGGAATTCCGTCACATCTCCACCAAGGACATGTTGAACGCCCAAATGGAGTTCGCCGGCGGCACAGCGGAGGCCCTGGTAAATACCGCCTTTGGCCTCGGTATCGCGATTCCCAGCATGATCATCTATTCGATGTACAAGGGGCGAGTGAATTCCCTGATCTCCGAACTGGAGGCGGCGGCCACGCACATCATGGCGCTGCTGGGAGCACAGTATAAACGCGTCACCGCACAGGCCCGGGCGCAACAGGCGGCCCAGCAGGGTGCGCAACAACAACCCGTCGTCCGCCCGGCGCGCTAGAAATCAGCATTTCCGGCCTATGAAATTCCGCGTCCAGCATCAGCAGGCACACACCGGCATGAACCTCGTGCCCCTTATCGACGTGCTCTTCATCCTGCTCATCTTTTTCATCGTCACTTTTGCGATGGCGAGGTTCGAGACGGAGTTGAACATCAGCGTACCGGCGGCGTCCGCCGCCACGGAATCGTCCCGGCAAAAGGGGGAATTGGTCATTAACGTCCGCAAGGACGGCACGCTCGTTTGGAACAGCAAGGTCCTCGACGAGCCGCAACTAATGGCGCAACTCCAGGAGATTTCCCGCTTCGACCGGAAGCGGGCTATCATCATTCGCGGGGACATGGAAACTCATTACGACAAGATCGTGCGCGTGCTCAACGTAACCCACGCGGCCGGGCTGTATCACGTTTCCTTTGCGACCCGGCAGCCGGAGGAAAGTAGTCCGTAAAGGGACAAACAGGCCCCCTGGAAGAAAAGAAACTCCAGCCGCGTACCGGTCTCCTCATGCGGAGGAACCCGCTTGTCGGCCCGCAAACCGGTGTGCTAATTGCTGCGGTATGATTCACTTTTGGAAAATGAACGGTGCGGGCAATGACTTCGTCATGCTCGACAACCGCACGCTGAAGCACACCCTTTCGACCGCGCAGATCGCGACGCTTTGCGACCGCCACCGCGGGGTGGGTGCGGATGGACTGCTCGCCGTCGAACCGGCGGAAAACGGCTCGGATTTCCGGATGCGCTACTATAACGCCGACGGAGGCGAGGCCGAAATGTGCGGCAACGGGGCGCGCTGTTTTGCCCGTTTTGCGAACATGCTCAACGGATGGAATCTGGAACGGGTTTCCTTTGAGACACCGGCGGGAGTCATCGGGGCTACGTTTCATGGAGACCATGTGCGCATCCTGATGAGCGACCCGCATTCGCAGCGCCCGGGATTGAAACTGGATGTGGCCGGACTGCCACAAACGGTGCACTTTGTGAACACGGGCGTGCCTCATGCCGTGGTGGTGGTGGATGACCTCGACGCCGTACCGGTGGTGGAATGGGGTGCCGCGCTGCGTTATCATTCTGAGTTTCAGCCGAAGGGTACGAACGCTAATTTTATGAAAGTCACGCCGGAGGGCATTTCCATCCGCACTTACGAGCGCGGGGTGGAGGACGAGACGCTGGCCTGCGGCACCGGCATGGTGGCGTGCGCGCTGGTGTATCACGAACTGACAGGCGCACCCTCACCCGTGAAGGTGAAAGTAAAGGGTGGAGACACCCTCGAGATTGGGTTCGAGAAAACGGCGGACGGCTATAAAAACGTGACCCTCACCGGACCGGCGGATCTGGTTTTTGAAGGCCAGGTGCCGGTCCCGGCTTAGCGGCGCGGGTTCCCGCATTTTTCCCTTTCCTTGGGCGGCAAGCGCCCCCAATGACGAATCCGGACATTCAGGCGGAGCGTCCGGATTGCCTGCGCAATCGTCCTTCGCCGCTTTGCCCCCTCTCACCCCCATCTGTCATTTCTATGTATCGCGGCACCTTTACCGCCCTCGTCACTCCCTTCACACCGGACAACCGTGTGGACGAAGAAGCCTTTCGCCGGCTGATCGACTTTCAATTCGACAACGGAGTCACCGGCATCGTCCCCGTGGGCACGACCGGTGAATCGCCCACTCTGACGTATGAGGAGCACAAGCACGTCATCGCGCTCGCCGTGGAGTATGCGCGCGGACGCGGCCCCGTTATCGGAGGCACGGGCAGCAACAGCACCACCGAAGCCATCGAACTGACCCAGGCCGCGGAAGCCGCCGGCTGCGAAGCAGTGCTCCAGGTGTGCCCTTACTACAACAAGCCCTCGCAGGAGGGGCTGTTCCAGCATTTCAAAGCCGTGGCCGACAGCACAAAGTGCCGGATCATTCTCTACAGCATCCCGGGCCGCAGCGGCATCGAAATCGGCGTGGATACCACGGCACGGCTCGCCGCAGCCTGCCCTAACATCGTCTCCATGAAAGAGGCGGGCGGCAGCGTGGAACGGGTGAATCAACTGGTGGCCGCCTGTCCGGAGGAATTCACCGTTCTCAGCGGCGATGATTCCTTGACACTTTCCTTCATGGCTGTCGGAGCCGCCGGCGTCATCAGCGTGGCCTCCAACGTCATTCCCCGGGAAATGAGCGATCTGGTGAACGCGGCTCTGGCGGACAAATATGCAGACGCCCTGACCGTGCACCGCAAGTATTACCGTCTGTTCAGCGCCTTCCTCAAACTGGACACGAATCCGGTCCCCATCAAAACAGCGATGGCGCTCAAAGGAATGATGCGGGGCGACCTGCGCCTGCCGATGGTCTCGATGCCGGATGCAAAGACGGAAGAGCTCCGGGCCGTGCTGAAGGAACTGAGCGTGATCTGAGGGAGCCGCACGGGATGGCGGAGGAGGGATGATTGCATTTTTGAAACCTGACACTATCCTCCGCGACATCCTGGAATCCGCCACCGGGTGCCGTCCGCGCGGCGGATACTGACTCCATTCTCCTGTCATGCGCTTTTTACCGTTCCTTGCCGCTGCCGCGACGCTGGCCGTTGCCGCATGCTCGACAAGCAAACCCTCTCTGCCCCCGGAGAAGATCAAACCATCCCCGCCGCTGCCTGCCGTGGAGAAGCCGGTAATCACCGTGGCCAGGACCGCTCCAAAACCTGCGGCACCGAAACCCGAGGGTCCCGCGGTGACAAAAACAGATGAAGAATGGCGGCGCCTCCTGACACCGGAGCAATACCGCATCATGCGCGAAAAAGGGACGGAGGCCAGCTTCACGGGCGCCTACTGGAACCATCATGAATCCGGCCAGTACCGCTGCGCCGGTTGTGGTGCGATGCTGTTTGCGTCCAACCACAAATACGACAGCGGCTGTGGATGGCCGAGTTTCTTCAAACCGGTCGCCAACGTCGGCAGGCGGCCTGACACCAGCGACGGGATGAGGCGCACAGAAGTGTACTGCTCGAAATGCGGGGCTCACCTTGGCCATGTCTTCACCGACGGACCGCAGCCCACCGGACTGCGCTACTGTATCAACAGCGCCTCACTGAAGTTCACGCCCAAATCCGGAGCCACGGTGCCGGCTGTGCCCAAACCCTGACGAAGTCCGCTGATGCCCTTCGCCGTCTGCCGACTCAGCCTGGTGCCCGTGCGCCTTCATCCGGACCACGTTTCTGAAATGACGACGCAGGTCCGCGGTGGTGAAGCGGTGGAAATCCTGGAAACACAGGGCCAGTACTGGCGCGTGCGCGTGGTCGCGGACGGCTACGGAGGCTGGGTCACGAGCCGCCAGTTTACCGTCGCTGCGGACGCTGCTCCGCCCGCGGCCACCGTCTTCACCGATGATCTGTGCGGTGAAGCCGTGCGGGACGATGCCCGCATCATCCTGCCGCTCGGTTCGCCGCTGCCGGGCTACGACGGGGGAAAATTTCAACTGGGCACGGAGTGGTGGACGTGGGCGGGCAAAACACGGACGGCTCCCGATGGACCGCCGGACAAGGCGGAACTGCTGTCCTACGCGCGGCGGTTTCTGCATACTCCCTATCACTGGGGCGGGCGCACCCTTTTCGGGATCGACTGTTCCGGATTCATGCAGGCTGTCTTCAAGGCCTTTGGCGTCCAACTCCTGAGGGATTCGAAACAGCAGGCCACGCAGGGAACTCCCGTGGCGGGATTGAGCGCTGCAGTGCCCGGCGACCTCGTTTTTTTTGGCTCACAGGAACTGGGCATCTATCATGTCGGCCTCCTGCTTCCGTGCAGTGAAATCATCCATTCGAGCACGATGGTGCGCGTGGATGATCTGTTCAACGAGGGCATCCGGAACCGGGAGACGGGGCAGATCTCCCACCGGATCGAGACCATCCGGAGAGTGCTGTAATCCTAACGCAACTGCACGCGGGCCCGCATGAAGATCCGTTCGCTGCCCGCGGGGGGAGCCCACGTCTCGGTGACTTCGCCACCGGCGGGCATGGTGGAGGATTTCAACGCAGTGGCCGGCAGCGGCGTCCAGGTGTTTAGATCGGGGCTGGACTCAACAACGACGAGGGCGTCGTCCGCGGCCACGCGGCGAACGATCTGCATGGCGGGCGAATGATCCGGCAGAAGGACCACGGACGTGCGGGGATTACCCAGCGCATATTCCATCAGATTGGTCCACCCGTCACCGTCGGAGTCGGCATTGGGATCGGCAGGACCTGATTCGGCATCGCCGGTGCCGGGCGTTCCATCCGCGAGAACGCTGGGCCGCCAGTTTTCAGGCAGCGAGTGGTCCGGGTTCTTGAACGGCGCAATGAGCGTCATGCTGTGGCCGTTGCCATCGGCAGCCACCGGCCACGGGACCTTGTCATTGTAACTGAAGCGCCGGATGTCGGTGCCGTTGAGGGCCGTAAGCGCGATCTCCTCACCGTTGTTGTCGAGTTTTCCCGTGTAGGTGCCGTGAAGGGTGACGCCCGGAAACTTCGCGGCGAATGCAGCTGCATCGGAGGCGAGAACGATGCGCTGCCCCGCCGTAAGAACAGTGCCGGAAGCAAAACTGTAACTAATCCCGGCGGTGAACTGGACACCAGTCAAATCGACGGGGCCCCCTGAGATATTCATCACTTCGACGTACTCCCATGCCGCGGCGGCAGGCGGATTATAACAAATTTCACTAATGGCCAAATTGGCCGCGCTGGCCAGTGTGCCCACAACGAACTGCGCCTGGGTGAGGGCGCTCCATTCGCTGCCATTCTTCGCACGGGCTTTCACGGTGACTGTCTGCGTGAGGTTGACCGGGCCGCCGTAGAGGGTGCCGGTGGCATTGCCGGTGTTTGCCTCACGGGGATCAGCGCCGTTCATCGTGTAGAAAACAGTGCCGGCAGGAGCCGTGATGCTGAGGGCGTATCCGCTGTTCACATTCCCTCCATGCTGGCTGAAGTTCGGGGCATCGATGGATGGATACAACGCTTTCGCGCGGAGCTTGTTGATGGTGGCGTAGCTGTTGGCGGTATTGTGCAGGCTGGGGAGGTAGTTGTTGACGATGTTATCCCGCTCCGGCAGCCAGGACTGTTCGCGGGTAAAGTAATAATTCGGTCCGTTGGGCGCCGGAGGCCACGCGGGATCGTCGACGTTGGTGAGCGGATTTGGCTGCGTGATGGTGCTGCCGTAGGCCATGCTGGAACGGGTGTCACCCCAGCGGGCGCTCTCGGCGACGATGGCCTTATCAATGCGACCGGCCAGTTGCAGATAGAGTTGCCCTGCAGCGGCGGAGGTCAGTGCGCCGCCGTTGAAGAGATGTTTGCGCACACGGTCGGCGAAAAGCAGACGGAATTCCGGGAAGGTGCGCAACTTCTGGAAGAGCGCACCGACACCCGTCGCAGTATCGATGCGGTTGATACCGTGATTGTCGAACGCGATCTCCTGGTCCCAAACGAAAAAGTGATAGGGAAACCCGATGACCGGATTGGTGGCTGCGTGGCCATTGTGACTCGGCCAGTCTTCGCAATCGGCGAAAATGTGGAGGAGCATGTAATCCGCAAAGTTGTTCAGGTCCACATAGGCCGGGAAGTCCGCGTAGTTGGAAAGCGACAGCATGGCATTCCAGCGGGGGCCAGGTGTGGCAAAATCCGCATTGAGTTCCCAGTCGGATTCCTGCCCGCCGTAGTGCGCCACGAGGTGTTCGGTCTCCACACGTTCGGAGGGATTGTAAAGTCCCATGTAAAGGCCGTTGATGTAGAGATGAACGTAGCGGCCATAAGTGGAGGGCTGCCCCATGGTCCGGTAGAGTTCCTTCATCCAGTAGTCGCGCAGATACTGCGAAT
>DATAIE010000008.1:0-4894 GCA_036262875.1 Verrucomicrobiales bacterium | reverse complement strand
CGCCAACTCAATCAGTCGCGAAGGAGTGAACCCCTCCGGCGCATCGCTGTCCACGAGGCGCGCCTGCTCCGCCGCGTATCCCAGCAGCCATGATCCAAGTCCAGCAGCATCATACAAACTCATCCCCTGCGCGGCGAACGTGGAACAAAAACCCGTCAGCACGTCGCCCATGCCTCCTTTGGCCATCATGGGATGCCCAGTGGTGTTGAAGCACACGGGCTGCCCGGTCGCGACGACGCGGCTTCTCGACCCCTTTGCCAGGACGGTGACGTCCCACGCCTCCGCCAGCGCCTTCGCGGCGTCCGGTGAACCCGGTACGAACGCCGCCTCCAGGCGCGCCAGCTCCCCGGGGTGAGGGGTGAGCAACCGGGGACCGCCTTTCCGTCCCTTCAACGAAACCCCGCAGACGGCCATCACGTTGAGCGCATCTGCATCGACAATCACCGGTCGCGGGTCCTCCCGCAGCAGCGAGGCAAGGTGCGGCAGCGGCACGGGACCGATGCCGGGCCCCACGCCAATGGCATCCAGGGGAAAATCCATCACCTCGAGGTATGAATTCACCGGGCGAACCATAACCTCCGGCGGGCACGAGGCCGCGAGCACTTCATGTACGTCAGCAGGACAAAACAGTGTCACTAGCCC
Source organism: Verrucomicrobiales bacterium (assembly GCA_036262875.1). Classification (GTDB taxonomy): domain Bacteria; phylum Verrucomicrobiota; class Verrucomicrobiia; order Verrucomicrobiales; family V1-33; genus V1-33. The sequence goes on along the minus strand of DATAIE010000008.1, from coordinate 4,252 downwards.
CCCGCCGGCCGCTCCCGCCGCCGCGGACGCCAGCCGCGCCGCGCCCGTAAGACCGCGTGATCCGGCGACGATTCCGACGCGGCCCGCTTGGCCCTTATGCATCGAAAAGGAACGCGGATGGATCAGGTGGCGCAGGCTGGACGGCGTAAGGATGCGGTCCCGCCCGCCCGCATTTTCGGGACACGGCAGAGCCGTCAGCGGCACCAGCGCCAAACGTCCCGCATGCTTCTCCGCACCAGGAGCACAGAGTCCGGTTTTTGGAAATCCGAGCGTCACGGTGAGGTCCGCCCTCACCGCGTCTTCGTCGACCGCTCCGTTGTCGGCATTCATTCCCGTCGGCACATCCACCGCCAGCACTTCCGCAAAATGCCGCTCCCGCAGGTGATTGATCGTGCGGCAGGCCTCGCGCACCGGGGATTTCAAGCCGCCTCCGGCACCGATCCCCAGCAGACCGTCGATCAACAACAAAGGCCTTCCGGACGGAACCTCCTCACTTTCCAGCGCCGCAAACGTCACGCGATCCCGCACACCCTCAAGCTTCCGTCGCGCCAGCGGACGCCAGGCATCCCCCGGCCACGCCATTCGAAACTCGACCGTCCATCCTGCCTCCAGCAGGCGGGCCGCGAGGACACAGGCATCCCCCGCGTTGTGACCTTTCCCGGCAAAAACAACCGCCGCGCCGGGCTGCGGGAAAAAACGGCGCACCACTGCCGCCAGCCCGGCGCCTGCCTCATCCATCAGCGCCTCCTCCGGCACGCCACTGGCGACGGCTGCTGCTTCCAGCGCCCGCATTTCAGCGGTATCCACGAGTAAGGGCGGGTGAATGGGCATATCCTCTCATGCCCTCCCCGATGCGCGGGGTCAAAAGATTCCTGCGTGGCCCGCGCCGTCCCTTTTCGCCGCACCTTCCCATGAATACTACTCATCCATTCCGGCTTGCGGCATGAGACTCTGTATGGCCTCTTTTTAACCTGAAAATAAACCTCACCCATTTGTTAGCCTCACCTCCCCAATGAAATCGTTTCACCGCACCCCGGGTTTTGCACTGCCCGCTTTCCTTCTCGCGCTGTCCGCCTCTTCGCTTTTTGCCCAACAGCACGTCCTTATCGACTGGAGCCATGAATGGTCGTGGATGCACCCCATGGGAGCCCTGCCTCCCGGCCCGGGAGGAGCCGATACCGATTTCCTCACAACCTGGTACTTGAAAGAGGATGCCTTCGTCACGCAATACGACGGGCCTGCGTTTGGGTCGGTTCCAAACATTTCCGGCCTTGCCGGCACGATCGCGAGTTTTGACTCGGGCCGCGGCCCGGGCCCGGTGGCGTATGGTGATTTCCAATACACAGGCGCTCCGCAGCCCGCGGGAACGACTGCGGAATTCACGGGCGTTGGCACACTGCTGACGACACCACTCACCGCAAACCGGCACACGGGCTATTTCCGCACCACCTTCACCGTGCCCAATGACGGCCGGTCCTTTCAAAACCCGGTGCTGCGTTACATTCTCGACGACGGCGGATTCGTCTATCTCGACGGGGTGCTGATTCTCCGGGTAAATATGACGGCGGGCGTGGCCGACACCTATGCTCAAATCACAGAGGGCAAGGTGGAAACGGAATCCGTCATTCGGAATGCACAGTTATTCGATCCGGTGAATGCGCCGGCCACCGGCGGGAATACATTGAATGTGCCGGTCACCGTTGGAAACGCTCACGTGCTGGTACCCATCACCTCGCTCGCGCCGGGTGAACACACTCTGGCCATTTCCGTTCACAATGAGAGCCCCACGAGTTCGGACATCGGGCTCGCCGTGCAGCTCGTGGCGGATGCCTCGATCTGCGTCATCACTGCCAACGGTACTCCCGCGGTTCGGAATCTCGCAGGCGATGCCGAAAACCTCGCCAATGACACGCTCGACTTTGACCTGACCGTGACGGGCTCCGGTCAGCTCAGTCCTGGGGGATGGGTCGTCTCCGGCCCGGCCGGCAGCAGTCTCATCGGCCAAACGGGCACCTATGGCGTTCCCCGCCATTTCGCAGGCGTGCCGGTTTCGGAGTTTCCGCCTCCCGGAGGACTGGCGCTGGAAGTGCAGGATGCCACCACGACTACGAGCAAGGCGACTTTTTCACTGCAAGCCCCGCAGAAAATGGGCTCGGTAAATACCGGTGCGCTCTCCAGCCTGATCCTGAACAAAGTGCCCTGGACGCCCACATGGGCCATCGATGAAACGCTCGGCACGCTCACGCTCGCCAATGCCGGCGCGGGTGCGGACCGCATCATTGAATCCCTGCCTGTGAATCTCGCCGGCGTAAGCGGGGATGTCCGTTTCAGCGCGGAACTCACCGTGGACAATACTTCCGTGGAATTTGAGGCCACGGACACCTTCCTCGCGGAACTGATCCTCAGCAACGGAGTTACCACGACCATGGTCAATCTGATCACTCCCTATGATCTCGATGGCTCGGGGCGCATGAATGGCGGCACCACCCCCGCGACCGACGAGTTCAACAAAGCCCACCTCTCAACCGGAGCCTACAGCAATACCTTCGCGCTCAGCGCGGTGATCCCGGACAACATCGTTTCCGCATCGCTGGTGATCCACGGCGTCAACGACTCCACCAGCGAGAAATACACCGTCAAGAATGTCCGCATGGATGTCGCGGTGCACTCCATTGAAATCGCACCCGCCGGCCCCGCCATGCTGGACAACCGCGGCACGACGGACGCCGCGGACGATCTCTTCTTTATTCCCGTGACCGTCACTCCCGCCAGCCTGCCTCCGGGCAGTCTTGGCTGGACCAGCAATGCCCTGCCCGCCACCGGCCTCTACAGTACGACAAATCCCGTCGTTTTCGGCCCCTTCCCCGCCGCCGGAGGTCCGCAGTCGCTCACACTCACGGATAATCCCGTGACGACGGTCGTTTCGAACACGCTGACGGTGAGCCCTCCCGGCCCGCCTGTCATCACCGCCGTGCTCACCGCAGGCTCGATCACGCGAAACGCCAATGGCCCGGGTCTTGCCGATGACACCGTCACCTTCCAGGCAACCATCACCGGCACGCACGGCGGCCCTGGCTACACGACCGCCGCCGGCATCGGTGCCGCGTCCGCCCCCGCGACTGCCGGTTATGCCGCCAGCCCCGTGACGTTCACCCTGAGTTCGGTACCGGCCTCCGGCACCGTGGTGGTAACTTTTACCGACGCCAGCTACTCCTCCGCGGTCACAACCCTCAATATCGCCGTGCCGGTGGTTTCCGTCATCGGCACCACGGATTTTGGCGTGGCGTCCGAGTTGCTCACCTCCTCCAGCGCCACGTCTGCGGCGGAGTGGGTGATCGACTCCACCCTGCGCACGCTCACCATGACCACAGGCGGCACCGGTGACAAGATCGTGGAATCATCCATCCTCGACCTGAGCACAATCGGCGCGGTTTCGTTCTCTGCAAAACTCCACGCCTACGAAACCAGCGCGGGTTCCAACTTCGAAAACACAGACAAGTTCAAAGCGGAGCTCATCATCGACGGCGTGACCGTGGTGAACCTCATCAGCCAGTGGGACGCTGGAAACGGAACCTTTGGCTCGCTCGGCCCCAACGGCGCGCCGGACGGCTACCTCAATGGTTACAAAGGAGAAGGTGCCACCAATGCCGCCATCACGGCAGACTATGATCTCTATCCCGAGCGCGACGAGTTCAACCGCGGGGTCCAAACGGCTGAGACCTCGATCGATAACACTTTCGATCTTTCCTACGTGATTCCCGCGGAAGCCGGTTCCGTGCAGTTGAAAATCTACGGCACAGGCATCAGCGGCAGCGAGTTCTTCGTGGTGTCCGACATCCTGTTCTCCGGCCTCACGAACGATCCGGACACAGACACGGACGGCATTCCCGACAGCATCGAAACCGCCGCAGGCCTCAATCCGGGCAACCCCGCGGACGCCGTGCTCGACCTCGACGGAGACGGACAGTCGAATCTCGCCGAATACCGCGCCGGCACGTCGCTGACCGATCCTCTGAGCCGTCTGTTCGTGACCGGCGTGGCCCTCAGCGGCAACACAGCCACCGTCCGCTGGGCCAGCGTGGCGGGGAAAACCTATCGCCTCCAAACCGCCGCCAGCCTGGAAGGACCGTGGACCACCCTCCCCGGCACCTTTACCGGTGCACCCGATGCCACTCCGGGACCGAATTTCGGCACGCAGTCCACCACCGCGACGCTGCCGCTGCCCGCTCCCGCAAAGGCCTTCCTCCGGGTG
>DATAIE010000007.1:0-9147 GCA_036262875.1 Verrucomicrobiales bacterium | reverse complement strand
AGTCCAGGCCGATCTCCCCGAATCCCTTCATCCGCGGAGCCATGAAGTCCACGGCGGGCTGAATCTCGACGCTGTCGAGCACGCCGTCCTTGTTCTTATCCAGCGGCATGATGAACTGACGCATGAGGTCGAATCCGCCCTGATTCGGAACTCTCACATCCTCGCTGATCTGACTGCGAATGGTGGCGAAAGAGCCTGCATCGTTTTCGAATACGCGCTGCACAAACTGGCTGGTGAGCATTTGCTTGAGGCCTTTGTGGAGAGTCGCTTTTTGTTCCGGTGTATTCAACATCACGGACAGTGTAATGGTGCCCATTTCATCCATACTCCGGGGCCCCCAGTTGATCGGACGGGGCGGGTGATAATACTGGTGCGGGTTGGCGTCGGTGTTGTCCCATGAGATGAGGGAGTCCAGACGCGTGCCGGCGGGGAGTTTGACCGGTTGTTTGAAAGCGTAGTCCTCCTGCCATGCGAAGTGCCAGTTGGACATTTTGAGGAGCCACTTCTTTTCACCGCCGGGCAGGGTGGCCGTCATTTCCATGCGCTTGCCGAGATAGTGTGCATGCGCATTGACCGCAAAGGTCTCGATATCCACGGGCAGCACGAAACTGCTCTCTTTGATATATTCCTTTTCGCCGGCGGGTATGTGAATGCCTGACAAAATGCCGAAGAACGGAGGCACCGGCACGATGCTCCACGGACGCGCCGTGGGCTTGTCGGAGAGATGGAATCCCACGGTATCCTGATCGAGCACCTCTTTGCCGGACGGGTGATAGTGAACCTGGAGAACGAGGTCCGATCCCTTTGGCAGGAGCCATGCGAGACCGTATCCAAGTTGCGCCTGCTGCGTGCCGAGGTCCCATCCGCCGAGGTAGCGGAAGTTCCCGTTCGCGCGGCCCATGCCGTTGTACCCTGGTGCCGGGTCGGCAGCATCGTAGCCGCGTGCCTTGCCTTTGGTATCCAGGAAATAGAGCACGTGATGCACCACGGACGGCGCACTGGGTTTGAACTCGATCGCATTCACCCACGTGTCCTTGTCCAGATCGAGGGGGATGACGAAGTTGCGGTAAACGTCGGAACCTTCCGCGGGCACTTTGTAGGGCTCGCTGGTTTTGACAATCTTGTCAGGGGTGCCAAGTTCCCAGCCTTCCGGAAATTTGGGCAGCGCCGGCGTTTTTGCCGGATCGCCTTCGGGCGCGCCGGCGGCCACCCAGCGCTGGATCAGGTCGATCTGGTCTTTTGTCAGGGACCGGTCATTGGCATATTCTACCACGCCGGGGTCCGCATGCCACGGCGGCATCACGCGGTCGCCCGTGGCCTCAGCGATCTGTTTGGCCCGTTTTTTGACCTGCGCGTAGTTGAGAAGGGAAAAGGGAGCGATCTGGCCGTCGCGGTGGCAGGCGGCGCATTTGGAGAAAATAACGGGGGCAATATGTTCGCTGAAAACGGGATTTTCCTGCGCGGGCGCGGCAGCCGGAAACAGGGCCGCCGCCGCAGCCAGGAGGGCAGCAAACCAGAACGAAAGGCGGAAGGCGTGCGAACGGTGAATCATGCGGCAGCCGTAAGCTGGCCCTTTGCGAAGTGCAACCAGGCTCCGGAGACTCAAAAAACCCGGAGCAGTGAGTGCCGCCGCTGACACTTATATTCGCTGTTAGACATAAATAGAGATTGTGCCCTGAGAGACGGGATGTAAAAGCGGCGCGTGAGCGCAAAAAGTGAAATCCCGGCGGATACCGCCATGAAATTCCGTGACCTCGTCTATGCAGAGGAGAATGCGTTTTTGCCGGAGGGCGGGAAGAAACCGCTGCCGCCGCCGTCGCCGGAAGAGGACAGGGATATCGTCGTGGAAGAGGACACCATGCGGGGAGAGCCAAAGGTGATCCACCGGACCATCCCGCGATCCGGACTGGCGCTGTCCGGCGGTGGAGTGCGCAGTGCCACGTTCAATATCGGAGTGCTCCAGGCGCTGCAAACCTGCGGGATGCTGAAGCACTTTCACTACCTTTCCACGGTATCGGGCGGAGGTTACGCCGGAGCGTTCTGGACGCGCTGGCGCAAGGACGTGAAAGGCGTGAATCCGTTTGTCACCGAGTCCGGAGGTCCGGAGGGGAAGGGCGGGCAGGAAACAAAAGCCGTGCGCCACCTGCGGGAGTTCAGCCGCTTTCTCATGCCGCGCGCCGGACTCTTTTCCATGGAGGTCTGGTGGCCGCTCGCGGTGATCCTGTGCGGGTTGATCATGACCGTCACGATTTCGTTTTCCCTGCTGATGCTGCTGGTGAGCGTGTGGCTCCTGGCGGCGGACCGGGCTCTACCGTGGGGATTTACCGGTCCTTTTCTTCTGGCTGCGATCACGTTTTGTGTGCTCGAACTGCCGGAGCCGAAGAAAACGGAACCGCAGTCCCGTTCCGGTGGCGGCAGGGCGGATTGGGTGAGGGGCTTTTCCGTGGTGTTGCTGCCCGTGGTCGTGGGAGTGGGGAATTATTGTTATTCTCCAGGGGTGTTTGCGCCGGTGCTTTGGTGGGTGGTGGCGGCGCTGATTCCCGGAGGCGTTTGCCGGGCGCTGCTGACCAGGTTCTTTCACCGCGGTGGTGTGGCCGGTGCCGCTCTGGAGCGGGTGGCGGCCACGCTCCTGTCCTGTGCCTTCGTCTGGGCGGTCTTCGCGGGAGCCTATGCGGTGGCGGTGTCCCTGAGAAGCCATCCGTCCACCAATGCCGGCACCGGCTCCATTGCAGGATCGGCCGCCGCCTTCGCGGTGCTGTTCACGGTGCTCCGCAAGTGGTCGCTGGAGGCCTCCGCGTCTTCGATTACCAAATCCGCCTGGCAGGTGCTGAAGCCGTTCGTGCATCAACTCATCGCTGCGGCGGCGCTGGTGCTCCTCTTCCTCACGGCAACGCTCATCGTGCTTCAACTGGCGGAACATCACTGGTGGCTGCCGGGTAGTCTGAGCGCAGTTGTATGTCTGCTGGCGGTCTTTTTCTATCATCCGAATCATCTGGGCCTCCATTCTTTTTACCGTTCCCGCCTCTCCCGCTGCTATCTGGGAGCGAGTTATTATGGCCGGGGGGGAAATCCGGATCCCAACGGCAACCGGATGTCGGAGGAGGGGCCGGATGATGACATGGTGCTCACTGATGATGAGGGAGTGCCTGTGCACCTGATCTGCTGTGCCGCGAATCATCTGGGCGGGGACCTTCTCCCCACGCTTCACCGCGGATCACGGAGCGTCGTCTTTTCCCGTTTTGGCATCGCGATGGGCGAATCCGCTGTGAATGTAAACGGCTCGAGGGAACTCAACGCTCTCGCCGCAGATTTGGAGATTGAGCGCAGGACAGCAAAGGAGCAATTGGATGGGCTTGAGAACCGGACGCGGCAGATCCCTGATGCCGAAGTGGATCCGGAATGTCATGAAGGCCTCTGTGAAGAGGCGGGACAGCGGCACGAAGAGTACACCGTTGCCAAAGAGAAGTATGATCTGTTGGAGGAGCGGGCCCGCAAAGCGGCACAAAAGGCCCATCGCAGAAAACTCCGGCTTTCATCGGCCATGACGGCCTCCGCCGCCGCCTTCAACAGTCAGATGGGAAGTGTATCGATCCGGCTGGGCTTTCCCGTCAGCTTCCTCGCGGCGACGCTGAACCTGCGCCTGGGATTGTGGTGGGCCAGCCCGAAACACGGTCAAGACAGTTCCTGGCCGGTGCGGTTCGCGCGCATGCCGGGACGTCTGTTTTTCAAGGAGTTGCTGAATCTGTCCCGCGCGGACAAAGACATGCTGCATCTCTCCGATGGAGGACACTTTGAAAACCTCGGCGCTTACGAACTCATTCGCCGGCGCTGCCGTCACGTCGTCGTCTGCGATGCGTCGGAGGATGCCGATTTTACTTTTGAAAATCTGGGCAATCTCGTGCGGCGCGTGCGGGAGGATTTTGGCGTGGGCATCAAACTCGATGTTTCGCCTCTCAAGCCCGGTGCGGACGGGATGAGCGCCATGCATGCCGTAACCGGAACCATCGAGTACCGCGATGGAGGCGAGCCGGGTGTCATTATCTATATCAAGCCGAATGTCACCGGTGACGAAGAGGAGGACATCCGGCAGTACAAAGCGAGCGGCGCCAAATTTCCGCATGAGAGCACGGCGGATCAGTTTTTCGATGAGGCGCAGTGGGAGGCCTACCGGTGTCTGGGCTGCCACGCAACCACTGAGGCCTTTGGAGTCCTGACAAAGATGGATTCGGCTGACAAAAAAACTCCCGACCAGTGTTTTGCCGCTGTGCGCCGCGGCCTTTTGAAAGTGCCGTGGGGAGAGAATGATGCCTACAAGGAACTGGTGACGCGGTTTTCGGAACTGGAGAAGGAACTGGCAAAGACAGCCGGCGGCGCACTGCTGCAGGAGGCTTATCCGGAAAGGGTTTTCCATGCAACCCGGAGCGCCCTGGTCGAGCCGCCGGAGCATGAACTCCTCAGTGGCCTGCTGCACCTCACCCAGACGATGTCCGACATCGTTTACATCTGCCGTCTGGAGGAGCACTACAACGATCCTTTGGCCGGCCCGTGGTCCAACTACGTGGAGCGGTGGATGGCCATTCCCTCACTGCGGAGGTGGTGGCCGGCGCTTAAACCACTTTTTGGGAGAGAGTTCGTCTCATTTGCAGAGGAGCGCCTCGGCCTTCCGGGAAATGCCTCGCTGACCCCCTCCATTAAATGCTACGACGGGCGCAGTCCGGACAGGGAGGGGCAGACCGGCTGGCACAATACTTTTGCGGGGAAGGAATGGTTGAAGACTCGAAACGGAGAGGATCCGGCGCCGGGCTTCTCCACTGCCGTTCTTCAACTGCATCCAGCGGGCGGAGGGAGCAAATCCCTTGGGCTGCTGAAGTATCAGGTCGTGGACGCCAGCGAGCCAGAGCGTCAAAACGTAAAGTGGAACGCCGACGATCTCTGGCTGCCGCCAGGCTGGAGACAGGGAGCCATGAGAGCCGAGTTCCTCCAGCAACTGATGACCTTCTTCGGCAGCCGGGATTATCTTCTCGCCCTCGTCGAGCCGGGCGCGGGGACAGGCCGCAGCCTCGCGGAATACTTCCGCTTTGGCCTCCTGTCAGGAATCGATGGTACGGGCAGGATTGAATTGTCACCGCCGGGTGGCGTCACACAATAGCTTTAAAAGAATGCGTCTTTTCGCGCCGCCATTTACATCAAAAGCGTGCGGAAAGGCAGCGGATCAAAGTTTATCCGTGAGAATCCGCTGTCTCACCGCAGGAAAAAGCCATAGCAAGGCAGTCCCGGCCCTGGGATCCGGGCACCTGAGCCTCTTGCGCGCCGGCGGGCAGGAGTGACGCCAGGCATACGGCCACCGTGGACCAAAGGACGGGCAGGATTTTCATGGCCCTGAAGGACTACTTCCCTTCCGTGGCAATACGCATCCCATCGGAGGCCACCCGGTTGTAGGCCTTGATCCAATTCATATTTTCCTCGCCTTTATTTATGATCTTCCCCTTCTCATCCAGGATATTGCTCCAGACGGCCTTGTAGTCGTCGTTCGTCCATTTGGAATATCCGCGGAACATCCCGTTCTTATCGGCCCCGATATCATCATACTGGCCATCCGCAATCTCCAGCACCCTGAAGGTGGCGGCATCCACGCCGTTCAGCGCACTGCCGCCAAAGTAAACATTTTTCCCGTCTGAAACATAGTACCTCCTCACGTCTGTCAGCTTCGCGGGCACTTTGACCGTATCCCACTTTTGCCACCGGCCCTGATGGAAAAATTGCATCCCGTTTGGACTCAGCTGATCCACCACACAGAGGTATCCGCCTCCGGAGTCGCTAGAGGCAAAGTAAACGTGTTTGCTGTCGATGTAATACTCCTGAGAAACCCGCGTCCAGGTCTTGAAATCAATCGTGTCCCGCAGCCTGGGCGGGTCCGGCAAGTCTGTTATATCTTCATACCCGAAAAAGTTGCGATAGTAATACACCATCCCGTTCCCGTCAAACCCTCCGCCCTCCTGCGGAGCCTCTATCATGAATGAGCGGGCCTCGCGCTCTTTGGAACTTTTATAATCCCGCGTCTTCACCGCAAGCGAGCGAAAGAAGAGGTCGCCCTTTGCATTCTTATACAGATTGTCCCGCGTAGCCTCCAGGACGCCGTCTTCCGAAGCCGAACGGCCGGCGGGTGCCGGTGGAGCCTCTTGTGCGCCGGCGGGCAGGAGCGGCACCAGGCAGAGCATCACGGTGGACCAAAGGACGGGCAGGATTTTCATTGCGCCCGCAACGTATTCCGCGCCGAAGGCGCTGCAAGGCTGGTTCTCGCGCACCTCTGGCGCGCCCGTTTCCGCTTGGTGGCCTATCCGGTGGTTCCGCTCGTTCCTCGCTGCACCGGCCGGCTACCCCGGGTCCTCCGGCCCGCTCGATTCAGTGAGATCATCTCTTTCTTCACGATGTTCGACTCCTGTTTTACGTCTGCCTCTCGCGCCCGGGCCGAGACCTGAATCCTGCTGCAATTGCCTGCACTTTGATTTAAGCTGCTCTACTACTGCTACTCTGACTCGTTGCGCATCTTTTCCAGAAACGCTTCCAGCACGCGGCGGTCGCGCTTTTCCGGACGTCCGTGTTCAAAGGTGACCGTATTGAGCCGGCGCTCCTCCCTGCGTTTGGCGGCGGCCTCGATGTCGGCGGCGGGGGTAAGATCCTCCATGCTTTCGGGGACGAGTTTTGCACTCACCCGCTGGCCGATGGGTTGTTTGACCCTAACGATTCGGGTGAGGTCCTCCTGACGGACTTCGATTACGTCACCGCATTTTACGAAGCGCGAGGGTTTTACGGCTTCGCCGGCCATCCGCACGCGCTGGAGACGGCAGGCATCGGTGGCGAGCTGGCGTGTTTTGCACAGACGCACGGCCCACAGCCATTTGTCCAGGCGCATGGTCTCAGGAGAGGGAGAGGCGGGCATGGGAATCTTCAGGGATAAGTGTTATTCCAGCATCCGTTTCCGTGCGGTTTCCGGCAGGGCCTGCCAGCGCGGGCCGAGCTCCTCCGCGAGGCGCGCGGCACCAGCGGCGGTCTTGAGTTCCTCCGCCAGTTTGGGATCGCGGTTCAGCGCCTTGAGCGCCGCGGTGCAACCGTCGAAGGCGGGACCGTAAGCGCCGCGATTCTGATCTTTGCTGAGGCGGGCGCCGGTGCGGGCGGCGAGGAAGGCGAAGCTGAACCGGCGCCGGGCCTCCTCGTGGTCACCGGCATCGCGGGACTCGCATGCGAATCCAAACCATGCCCACGACACTCCCTCCCACGTCACGGGATCCTCCGGTTTTGCAGTGAAGATCGCGGCGGCCGTTTTCACGCCTTCATCCATGCCGGCTGCATACCATGCCAGTTCGATGGGAAGATGGACGCGCTTCACCGGAAGGTGACGCCTCACTTCCTCCGCGGTTTTCGGGTTTTTGATCTTCTCCTCGGTGAAGACCTCCAGCACGGCGATGGCATCGGCCACCCGCTGCTGGTTGCGGAGTTTTTCGGAAAGGCGGAGCAGGGCCACGCCGCCTTCATCCTTCAGCGCGTCCGCTTTCATTCGGCTAACAATTCTGCCAATGGCAGCCTCGTCCTTCGCCTCTATGGCGATTTGCAGGAGCTCCGTTACCGTGACGCCTTTGCGGTCCCGTGCTGTTATCACCTCGTCTGCTTTGGCCAGCACATCGCCGGTGGTCAGCCAGCCGGCCTTGATGACGCGGTGAAACCACTGGCCGGGATCCTCGGAATCCCCCGGCAGTTCCCCGCTTTTCAGAATCCAGCTCATCATGGCTCCGGAACGCTTTTGCCGGGCCTCCGGACTTTCCGGATCCCACGGCTGTGGAAACGCATCGAGGGTCTTCGCCGTGTCCATGTGCCGGATCAGGTGTTTCGCCTGAGTCAGTTTGCTGCTGCGCATGGACTGCTCCACCTTCCGCTCGAACTCATCCGCCTTGCCGGAGGCGAGCGCCAGCCAGTACAAATGGAGGTAAACGGCAGCCGTGGTTTTGCTTTGCGTTCCATAGTCGGCAATCAGGAAACTGGAGACGGACCGGTCAGTGAGAAACTCCCAGGCAGTGGCCTGGACGCGATGGCGGGTCTCTTCGTCCCACCGCGGCCAGACCGGTTTCATGGCATTCAGGCACGATGCCCAGATTTGTGAGAGGAACAAGGCGTTGCCGTAGGGAAGTGATCCGTTTCTTCCCGTTTTTTGACCGTCGCGGAAGAATTTCAAAACGGCGTCAGCATCCCCCGCAGCCACCCGCTGCTTCAGCCAGGTGACGAGCGGCCTGGCGTCTTCTGCATTCTCATAATAATCGCCGTCTCCCGGCAGCAGAGAAGCCGGAGCCCTGGTTTTGAGCCAGCGTTCCAGGACCGGCGCCAGGACTTCGTCCGCACCCGGTGCGGCCAGCAGCCGGGCCAGCAGCAGGGAGGCGTCCGTCTGTTTCAGAACCTCGTCCCCGGGCCATGATTTCGCGAGGGCCAGCATGCGGCCATTGCAGTCCGGCGATTTGTCTTTCAGCGGGCCGCCGATGCCTTCCGACTGAATGTCCGGAAGATTGCGCAGGATCACTTCGGCACGAAAACGCTCCGCGGCATTCTCATACTTCGCGAGGAATTCCGGCAGAGCTTCATAGACACCCGCCTTGTAGTCCCAGCCGATGCGCACGCCATCCTTGTCGTAGTTGTAGAATTTGCGTGAACTCACCTTCAGCATCCGCTGAGCGGCCTCGAACTGCCGGAAATAGACGAGCATTCCAGGAATGGCCGGTGTCAGTTCCGTCCCGATCGTGCTCTCGGCCACCCGCGCGATTTGTCCGGCCTCTACTGTGTATCCGGAGGCCAGGGCGAGATAAAGCATGCGCCGGAACAAAAGCCGGTCCGAGCCGGAGGTGAGCGGCCAGCCGTAGGTCGATTTCTTCCCGGCGGGCGCGAGGCGGGAGAGCCAGGCTTTGACCAGCGCACCGGCGGCTTTTTTGAATTCGGCATCCCCTGGCATTTGATGGTTTTGCCCCAGCAGAACGAGACTCTCCACGCCTGCGTCCGCACGGCTTTCATCCACGGGCACATCCGCCTCCCACGCGGCGGCGAGCGCCATGGCGCAGGCACAGCGGAGCGGGGCCTCGGCAGCCGGCCACTGGCGAAGCGTCTCGC
>DATAIE010000006.1:0-10560 GCA_036262875.1 Verrucomicrobiales bacterium | reverse complement strand
AACCCGGCGGTGGAGTCCCTTTCCGGGACGGAGGGACCCAAGGGCCTCGCGGCGGCGGACTTTGACGGAGACGGGCACAACGATCTGGTGGCGGCCAATCACGATGGCACCGTAGCCATCCTGTTCGGAGCGGCAGGCGGTGGATTCGAGCCGGTGCGCTACCGGATGGCGGGAGATCCGCACGGGCTGCGGGATGTCATTGCGGCGGACGTCACGGGGGACTCGCGCCCGGAGATCATCGCGGCGCATCCCTTTGAAGGAAAACTCTACATTTTCTCGATTTCAGGCGGCCCGGGAAGCCGGACGTTCGGTCCGGCACAAACCGTCACGACCTGGCCGGGAGCCCGGGCAGTGACCGCCGGCGATTTTGACGGGGACGGAAAGCTGGACCTCGCCGTGGGCGGAGCCGGAGACGGCTTTCGGGAGTTTCACAATGGCGGCACGGCCGGTTTCATTGCGGGCGAGCCTCTCACCGCCATCAGCCCTGGCCCTGCGCGCATGGCCAATGGCGAGGTCAGTTCTGCGAAGCCCGTGTTTACCATGCATGCATGGCGGAAGACCGGCGAAACCCGCGACCGCCTGGCGGTGTCCTTCGCCAGTGCCGGCTACATTTGGTTTCTGGCCAGTCCGGGTGGCGGGCAACCGCTGGCAGTGACCTCCATCCTGCCACTCCTGAAGGAGGAGAGCGTCTATGACCTCACCATGGCCTCCCTTTCGGCGGAATCCCGAATCTCCGGCGAGCCGGACTTGATTACGGCAGTGACCTGGTCCGGAGAGGTGTTCATCCGGAAGTGCCTCGGACCGCTGTTTCCGATGCCCTACACGACAGTGCCGGATGTGCGCCTTGCCGTGCCGGGAGCGCCGCGCGCCGTGACCACGGCGGACGTGAATAACGACGGCTGGCCGGATTTGCTGGTGGCTTCGCGGGCCGGTAATTCGCTTTCCCTTTATTTGAATCAAAGCGGAAAACTCACGCTCAATTCCCAAACGCCGGCCGGCAGCAGCCCGCGCGACGTGGTGTGTGCGGATTTTGACGGCAACGGCCAACCGGACGCGGCGGTCATCAATCGTGACTCGAAGGATATTACGGTGCATCGCATCGACCCCGCGACCGGATGGTTCCTGCAAAGCCCGCTGGTGCAGAGCATCCCCGGGGGCGCGCTGGCCGTCAGCATTGTGAACCTGGATGGCGGTGCCCGCAGTGAATTGCTTTTCCTGACCCGGGCCACCGGCGAAGTGAATATCCTGAAGATGGGCGTGGATTCACTGTGGCTCCCCGCGGTGCGGTATTACATGGGAGTGCGCCCCGAAACCCTGAGCACGCCTGACCTCAACGGGGATGGACTTCCCGATCTCATGACCACCAGTTCGGGAGACTGGCAAAACGCCGGCGGGCTGACCTATCGTTATCAACTGCCGGATCATACGTTCGGCCCCCTGGTCAAGGCGGAGGTGCCGCAGGGAACGCTCTATTCGACGTATGCCGTGATCTCCCGCGACTTCAACAACGACGGGCGCATGGACCTGATCACGACGGGGTATTTCGACTCACAGGCGCTGTTTTTTGAGGGCACTGCCAATGGACTGGTGTACCGGCGAAGCGCTGTGCTCTCTCCTTTCATTCGGGCTTTGACGGCTGCGGACCTTGATCAGGATGGCGACATCGATCTGGTCGCTGCGGGTGCCTACGGTGAACTCACGGTGGTGGAAAACAACGGGCTGTGGTTCACCAGCGGCTCTCTTCCGGTGCATGTCTATTCCACCGGCACTCCGGCAACGGGGGCTTATGCGGTCAAGGTGGCAGACCGGAATGGAGACAGCGATCCGGACGTGACTGTGCTGGGTGTGAACTCTGTAACGCAATGGAACGGGGGCAGCGGTCTCGCATTACTCAATACGGCAACCACCCCGCTGCAGCCCACGCTGGGCGCGGGAGAAAACCTTTTCGACTACGACGGCGACGGGTTCCCCGACACGTTCGCTCTGTGCCCGTCGGTGACGACCGCCTCTTTTTTTAAGGGGACCACCGGCAGTAACGGCCAGTGGTGGAACAACAGCTTCGTCTCCTACCCGGTGCCCTCCGCTCAGGAACTGGCGACCGGTGACCTTGACGGCGACGGACGGCTGGATCTCGCCGGCGCCGGGGAGCATTTGTGGGCGGCGCTCAGCGGCACTCCCGCTCCTCTCGCCGTTCCGACTCCCGTCGCCCAGACCTCTCCGGATGTGGCGTCCGTGGTGATCAACGAAGTCCTGGCGAATGCGGATGAGTTCATTTCGCCGGGTTCAAACAAAGCGGTGGATTGTGTCGAGATTTTCAACGGTACCGGTGCGCCGGTGGATATGACCGGCTGGATTCTGCGGCTCATGCCGGCCCCCGGTCAGGATCCGAAGCCGGATTTTGTTTTCCCCTCGTTTACTCTGCCGGTGCACGGTTTGACAGTCGTATACTGCGCGGAAAAAACCGGTTCATGGCAGGCACCCTACAAGCTCCCCGCGGAAGGTGGTACGCTGCGCCTGCTGAATGCCGCCGCCGCGGAATCGGATGCGGTGACGTATCCAGCGCAGCAAAACGATATCTCCTACGCACGGATGTTCGACGGTTCCCGGAACTTTGTGTTCAGTCCGTTTCCAGGCATTGGCAGCACCAACTACGACAACGGGAATGTGGAGCCAAAAGTGGAGTTCAAGGGTGTGGACGCCACTCTTCTCCAGAGCGGGATCTGGCGGTTCCGTGCGCGGGCGTGGGATGACAACGGCATGCAATCGGTGAGCGTTCAATGGCGCGTGATTCCATCCACGGGCGGCACCTCCACACAGGGCGGTGTCGTGCCCCTGTTTGATGACGGCCAGCATGATGATGACTTCGCTCTCGACGGTTCGTATGCCGGGGATTTGCAACTGGCACTTCCTCCGGGCACGGCGATCGAGTTTTATCTCACGGGAACAGACCGCAACTGGCAGAGCTCGACGATTCCCGAGAGCCCGGAGTTCACGGCTCCTGGACATATTGTCCAGAATTACAGTCTTACGCTGCCTGCCGTTCCCTCCGGCTGGGAAATCTCCGAGGTTGTTTCCAAAAACCTGACCGGCCTGACGGACGAGAACGGCCTCACTGCCGACTGGGCCGAGATTCGTTATACCGGCTCTCAGGCGGCTCCCGTGGAGCGGCTGTATCTTTCAGATTCACTCTTCGATTTCAAGACGGACGAACTCTACGATCTCTCGCGTCAGGGACCTTTCGTGGTGCCCGGCACCACTCAGGTGGTCATCCTCGACGGACAGCCGGACAGTGGATCGAATCCGAACCATGGACCTTTCAGTGTGAATCACAAAGGGGACAGTATCTATCTCATCCGCCTTTTGCCTTCCGGGGTCACCGAACTGGTGGATGCCGTCAAAGTTCCCCCGCTGCCGCCCGATACTGCCTGGGCGCGCATGGGAGTGGGAGGTCCCTTCGTGTCCTCAACGCCCACCCCGTATGCGCCCAACGCTCTGCCGGGCGGCAGCCTTCATTTTCTTCCCGGTGGCGACACGATCGTCGCGTTTCGCGGGGCCGGCCGCCTTGAGGCGTCGTCCAGTCTGTCCTCCTGGACGACGGTGCTGCCCTCCCTGCCGGACACAGGATTTGAGCGCGCATGGCGCGAGCCTGCTCAGACGCGGCGCTTTTTCCGGATGCAACCCTGACATGCCCCCTCCTCCCCTCCATGACGATTTGACTGACGGTGTTCTTCCCCCCGGAGGCACCGCCCGGTCGGCATCTGCCCCGCTGCCGGCTGCCCTGTTGTCGGCGCGGGGCGATGTGTCAGGGGAAATCGCGCTCGTGGCGCGCATGGCGCAGGGGGATCATTCGGCGCTGGACACGCTCTACGCTCTCTACAGCGACGCCCTCTATTCGCTGGCGATGCGCATGACCGGGGAAGCGCGCGATGCGGAGGAAATCCTTCAGGATTCATTCGTCCGCATGTGGAAGCGGGCTCCCTCCTTCGATCCGTCCAAATCACGTCCGTTCACGTGGGCCGTGATGATTACCCGCTCCCATGCCATCGACCGGTTGCGCCGCGGAAAGGTGCGCCGCCGCACACTCGATTCCCTCCACGGCGAGACGAATGCGGTGCCCCCTGCTCAGTCGGACGACGGTCTGCGGGAGATTCTCTTTCACGAAACCGTGAGCCGCATCCGCCGCGGCCTCGAGCGTCTGACCGAGAATGAGCGCCGCTGCGTGGAGGCCGCCGTTTTCGATGCCGCCGGCAGCAATGATCTCGCCACTCTTCTCAATGTTCCCACCGGCACTGCCAAGTCATGGCTGCATCGCGGCCTGACAAAACTCCGAACCTGGATGACTCATGAATCCACCTGACCACCCCCCGCCGTCGCCTCCCGACGACCACCCGGCCCTGAGCATTGCGCTCGGCTGGGAGGAATGCTCTGAGCCTGCGGACCACGCCCGCATGGAAGCCGCTTTGCTGGAGGAATGCGTCGCCGCTGCCGTTCTGTCCGCTCCGCTCCGGTCCGCTCCGGCGCGCTGCCTTGCTGCGATCCAGAGCCTGACGGCCACCCGGAGCCTGAACGGTCATTCCTCTGCACCGGTGAATGGAGCCCGCGCGGCTCAAACTGTCTGTGCGCCGCAGCCTTCCTTTTCGGTGGTTCAAAGGAACGCGGCGTTCCCTCCCCGGAAGCGCCTGCTTTTGATCACGGGCTGGGGACTTGCCGCCGCGCTTGCCGTGCTGACCGGATGGCAGACGGTCAGAATCGTGCGCCTTCGTGACGAGATGACGGCGATCAAAAAGGATCCAAACCAAAAGGCTGGAAAGAGAGAAGCGCCCGGAGAAACTGCCGGCAACGACTCTGAGGAACGGGGCCCGGCGGCGCACGGAGACCCCTGGAATGCCAAAGACCTGTTCCCTCAACCGGGACACAATCTGAAGCCGAAGTCGCGCAATCTCGCCTACGGGTCCCTCGTGGTGCCGGACCGTCCGGGACTCATGAAAAAGCTGGCCGAGCTTCAACGTCTTGAGGATTCGCGGCTGCAGCAGGCGCCGGGCCTTGCCCGCACCGTCGTGATGGAACTGCGCCAGCCGGGGTCCAAAGCCGGCACGCCCGCCCGCACGACGATGTTGTCGGATGAGGTTGCCGGTCTGATTGCCGCAGGCATGGACAAATCAGTGCCCGCTTCCGCGGACAAGCCGCCGGTCCAGTTTGCTGAGCCTGACAAGTCGCGTCCCGCCGACGACCTGACAATCAAGGAGGGACTGCCCAATTTCTCGGGCTTCACGCTCCAGGAGGGTGTGACGCTGTATCATGAGAATTTCCCGGCGGAGAACTGGCAGGACTGGTCCGGACTGCATCTTTTGAAAAACGGAAACTTCTACGATGATCTCAACGACATCCTGTGGAAGCCCATTCCCGGCGAGGGCCGCCGCTATTCCGGCTCGCGACCGCAGGAACCCGTCATTCTCGACGATCAGGAAGTCCCCCCCGGCACACCCGCCCCGGCCCAACCTCCGGCACCCGCCGCCGATTTGCCGGATCAAGGCCCCCTTATCTGGAGTATCTACGATGAAAGCCGGGGAGAGGGAAGGTTTGTCGTGAGCGGACTCCCTCCTGCTCCGGAGGGCCAGGCCTATCAGGTCTGGTTTGAGGACGCCCGCAGTTCCTCTCCGATCACCGCCGGACTTCTTCCGGCACTTGACCGGGGAGCCGGACAGGTGGGCTTCAGCCTGACGCCCGGGATTTCGCCCGTCCGCTACCGCATTACTCTGGAACCCGCCACCGGCTCGGCCCAGCCGGGCGGGAAGGTGATTCTCACCGGACCATAAGATACACCTGTCACACTTCGGGTTCTGCCCCTCGTGAACCTAACACGAAACGCACGCCGGAATTTTCTGCCGTACGCCATGCGCGCGGCGTTGCCGCTGCATTGCCTGTGGGTGACGGCTGCGGTTAAGGCGGCACCGCCGGTGATTCTCTTCCAGCCGGTGGAGCAGCGGGCAGTCAGTGGAGGCCGTACGGAGCTGGGTGTGAGTGCCCAAAACGCGCCGGGTGAAAACAGTGTCCTGGGTTACCAGTGGATGCGTAACGGCAAACCGGTGCCGGGAGCGAACTCCCGCCTGCTCGTCTTTTCACCGGTCCGCGCTCAGGATGCCGGAATGTATCAGGTCATCGTGCGCAGCGTTGACGGGGAAACCTGGAGCCGTGCGACCGCATTGCATGTCGTCGAAGAGCCTCCTGCACCTGGAACCCTCGACACTTCATTCGCAGCGGCGAAGATCGAAAATACAGCCACTGGCACCAGGGGGACCGTCTATGCTCTCGCACCGGTGGCGGAGGGGGGCGTTCTGATCGGCGGAGACTTTTCGCACGCTGGAGGGATCGCCAGGCCTGGTCTCGCAAAACTCACAGCCGCCGGCGAACTGGATGTGAACTTTGTCCTTTCCGCTCTGCCGGCACAGCCCGTGGTGCGTTGCCTGGCGCAGGTGCCGGGGGGATGGCTTGCGGGAGGGATGGCCACCGCGTCCCGGCGACCGTGGCTGGCTTTCATTCCGGAGGGAGGCGGTGCGGTGATCAGTATGGAGACTGGCTGGACATTCAATGCCACCAGCGGTCAGGAGGTGAGGACGCTGCTGCCTCTGGGCGACGGACGGGTGCTGGCAGGCGGCACATTCACGGCGACCACCGCCGGGTATACGGCGGCGCGTTTGCTGAGGCTGAAGACGGACCGCACGCTCGACACTTCGCTTCCCGCCGCGGGCTGGAACGGAGGCGTCCTGGCACTGGCGCGCACCGCCTCCGGAAAGATCCTCGCGGGGGGATCGTTTTCCACGCCGGGGCGTTGTCTCGCTCAACTGCTTCCCGAAGGAGCCGTCGACGCCGCCTTCACGGTTCCTTCCACCGGATGGTCCGGAAGCGCGGAGGTGAGTGCTCTGGCCGTGCAAGCCGGTGGACGAATCGTCGCCGGTGGAAAATTCTCCTTCGCTCCTGCCGGCTCGTTCACCCGGTGGGCGATCACTGCCTTTCTTGCAGACGGGACACCGGACCTCCTTTTCGCCGCCAGACCGAACACGGATGGCAAGGCGGAGATTCGCGCTTTGTTGCCGGCTGGAACGGACAATCTCTTCATCGCCGGACGATTTACGGAACTCACCGATGTCGATGGGCTTGGAAATTCCGTCAAGGTGCCGTGGGCGGGTGTTGCCCGGCTCGATGCTGCCGGTCATCCGGCATCACCCCAGCGCCCGGCGGCATGGGACGACCGCACTGTGTGGTCGCTCGCGATTCTCACACCTCCTGGCAAAGCCCGGCAGATTCTGGCCGGGGGAGACTTCTCGTGGCCCGCGGCCCGTCTCACCGGTTTGCGTGCAGATGCGCCGGTGAATTCCGTGCCGGTCATTCTCAACGATCCTGTCCCTCAAACCCAGCCGCTCCGTGCCGGAGACATGCTGCGCCTCAGCATCGCTGCCACCGCATGGCCCGAGCCCGAATATCAGTGGTTCCGCAATCTTCAGCCGGTACCCGGCGCCAACAGGGCGGAACTTTGTATCCCTAACGTCCAGCCGGCGGATGCCGGAGCGTATACCGTGCGTGTGAGCAATGCCGCCGGGGTGGTGACCAGCCCTGCCGTGAAAGTATCCGTGTATGTTGCCCCTGCGGGATTTGCCCCGCTTGCCGGCGGTGTTTCCACGGCACCCCTCAGCATCGCGCAGTTTACCAGCAACCTCAGCCCGGTGTACGTTACGGTGCCGTTTCCGGCCACCCGTATCGCCGTTTCGCTCCGCCTCTCTCACAAGGATACCAACGACCTGTCCGCCACTCTCATCGCCCCCGGTGGTCAGCGTGCGAAGCTCTTCAGCCAGCCGGATCCCAGCGGACGGGATTTTGACCAGACCGTCTTCGATGACATTTCCACCCTTCAGTTGAGCGATTCCCTGCCACCGTTCCGCGGGACGTTTCAAACCGGAGGCACGCTGCGGGACCTGCGCCCTGCTGCGGTGACGGGGAGCTGGTTCCTGGAGATTGAAAATGGAGGCGGTCAAACGGCCGTGCTGGAATCGTGGCAGCTCATGATCGAAGGCGCGACCGCTCCCGTAACCTACGAAGCGTGGCGCACGGGCACGATCGCCGGTCTCCCGAAAACGGCGCCGGACGAGGATGCCGACGGCGATGGCGTCAGCAATGCGCAGGAGTGGCTTTTCGGGCCCGCTCCTGGTGATCCCGGCACCGGGGAGGGAGGCATCCGCGGAATGACGATGCTGGAGGACGGGACCTGCCGTTTTCAGTGGCAGGGCTGGCAGTCCGCCTCATATCAACTCGAGTGGAGTCTGGATATGGTCCACTGGCAGACCGCCGTGGAAGGCATCGATTTCATCACAGACTGGACCTCTCAAACCGAACCCTCCCGCTCCGAAAAGGCCGTGCGCCTAACGATTCCCGGGGCGGCGGCGGGTTTTTGGCGGCTTCGCGGCGGGTAAGCCCTTCCCCGCGGGTTGCGGCCGCAGGTTGAACTCTCTCCTCATGCCGGACTGGCTCGCCTGGCAAATGTTGCCGCTCCCAGGATCGAGGCAGGAGAGAAAACCTCCGCCGTAAACCCACGTGTCGAGGCAGATGGTATGGCCAAGATTCAGCGGCCTGCCGCTGTTTTGCGCCGTGTGACCGCAGATGACGGTCTTTCCGGAGCAGTGGGGCTGTTGATTCGAAGTCAGGAATTCCCAGAAGAGCATCAAGTCCGGCTGTTCGCTCAGGGGACTGTCCGGCCACAGATTGGCGTGTACGAAGATATGAGTGTCCGTTTCGAAGTAGTCGAGGCACTCGTGCTCCAGAAAGTCCCAGTGCTCCGGGGGAACATTGCTGAGCTGTTTTTCAGGACCGTAGGAAAGGAGCGTCTGCTCCCCGCCGTGGCCCCGCCATGTCGGCTCGTAGTCCGGGTCGACGCGGGAACTGGTCATCATAACCTCATGGTTTCCCTTCAGCGGAACGAGACGGCAGTGGGATTTGATTTGAAGCAGGCGGTCAATCACTCCCTTCGAATCAGGGCCGCGGTCCACATAGTCGCCGAGGGTGATGAGAGTATCGTCTTTTTGCAGGCGGACCATGCTGAGCACGTGGTCGAGTGCGGCGGAGCAGCCGTGGATATCACCAATAACGAGGGTACGCATCAAGAGGGGACGGGGTTATGGGAAAAGACTCACCGGGTCTAACCGCCCTGCACGGGCGGCATCACGGCGACTTCCGCGCCGGAGGGGATGATTTCGTCCCGGCGGGCGTATGAGAGATTGATGGCGGTGAGCAGGCTGGAGTCCCGTTCGCGGAGGGCGGGCCACCGGTCTGAAAGCGTGTCCAGCAACTGCTGCACGCGGGAGGACTCCGGGATCGTCAGGTCGAGGCGGGCGGTGCCGGTGACATCCACCAGCGGGCCGAAGAAAAGCACACGCACGTTCATCACTGGCGGGGACTCAGGCACGGGAGGCGCGGCGTTTGAAAAAGGCATGGAGGGCCGGCTGATAGTTCATGCCGGTATGGATGTCGATCTTATCCACGGACGCGCCTTTGAAGGTCTGATTCAGTTTTTCCTTCCAGCGGGTCCGCAGCCGCTGGTATTCGGTGCGAACGCGGAGGGACCCGGTATTCACGTCGAGAACCTCATCCGTCTCCGGGTCTATCAACCTGATCCAGCCCGCATTGGGCAGTTCATCCTCCGCTGCATCGCTGATCTGGACGGCCACTACGTCATGCCGCACGGAAGCCACGCCCAGGGCGCGGCCAAAGTCCGGGGCGATGAAATCACTGATCAGAATCACGAGGCTCCGGCGCGGCAGCAGGCTCGTCAGCTTGTCGAGAGCCATGCTGACATCCGTGCCCCGCCCCCTGGGCTGGCAGTAGAGAATCTCGCGGATGATGCGCAGGCAGTGAGTGCTGCCTTTGCGCGGGGCCAGAAACAGCTCCGTGTCGTCCGAAAACAGAAGGAGCCCCACCTTGTCCTGATTGTGGATGGCGCTGAAGGCGAACAGCGCCGCCATTTCCGCCGCCAGCTCACGCTTGGACTGGTCACGCCCCCCGAAGTTCTTGGAAGCGCTGACATCGACAGCCAGGAAAACCGTCAGTTCGCGCTCCTCGACGAACTTCTTGATAAAAGGCATGCCCATTCTTGCCGTGACATTCCAGTCGATGCTGCGGACCTCGTCTCCTGGCGCGTACTCGCGGAAATCATCAAAATCGATCCCCTGACCCTTGAAGACCGAGTGGTATTCTCCGCCGACGGCCGCCTTCACGATGCCCCGGGTGATGAGTTCGATTTTGCGCACCTTTTTGAGGATCTCGCTGAGCGTGTCGGCCATGGAAGAGGGAGGTATGCCCTCAAACTGCGCGGCATCCAATAAAAGAAAAGCTGTTTCGGAGGCCCTGCGGCAGGCGGTGCCCGCGCTCTTTACCTGCGAAATGCGGATTTTTCGCAGTAAGGCTGGTTGTTTTGAGGGCTTGGGATGAATAGAATTTTCAAAAACCGCCTTGCCCTATCTAATAATTGTCATATTTTCCGTAATATCGTTCTCTTTTTTGATAGAGGAACGC
>DATAIE010000005.1:0-4923 GCA_036262875.1 Verrucomicrobiales bacterium | reverse complement strand
CCCATCCCTGGGTGATGGAATCACCGAGGAAAACCACCGCGCCTTTGTCTTTCTCAGTCCGTTGCGCCCAGGCTGTACGCTTTTCCAGCCACAGTTTTTGAAACCAGTCGTAGCGCCGGATGGGACCGGCACCGGGGAGGCCCTCATCAGTGGCCGGGATCGCCAGGCCGGCTGCTTCCGCTGCCATCACGGGCAGGGAAGCGGTTTGAAGAAGGAGAACGAGAGAGAGCAGGGCTTTCAGCATGCCGGGACTTTGCCGGCCTTCATTGGCAGTGCAAACCCGAGTGCCCGTATCTCCGTTTTACCAGCGATGACGATAGTGGCGGTAATGCCTGTGATACCGGTAGTACCGGGGATGATGATGGTAATAGTAATGACGGTAGCGTCCATCCCGGTAGTAATAATGTCTCCGGTGATGGCGGTGACCCGACTCGATATACACGTCTCCGAGCGGCGTATACAGGTGGCCCCGGATTCGTGTGCGGCCATAGGCCGTGCTGTCCGACAAGGTAAGCAACCCGATGACGACGCCGAGAATGGCGAGGCCGCGGTGCATTTTTAAGGGGAGGTTCATGACTTCAGGGGGTTGAGTTGAGTCTCTCGCGAGACGACTCTCCTGCCTGCTCATTCGGTGCCACCGGCTTACCTCGCTCCCTCTGCCGGCGCTGATTTTGAGCCTCCGTCAAAGCGAAGCCGTTTGTCCGAGTCCCAATTCACGATCACGTAGGTCACGTAGGCGAGAAAAAGCAGAATCATCCAAACGAGGAGCCGCACCGGGTCGGATTTGGCCTTCGCCATTCTCTTCAAGGCCGGCATTTTCACCTGCCATTCAAAAATCTCCGGGTGAAATTCGATGGCCGACCATCCATCCGCTCCGTTGAGACTGACCTCGGTCGACATCTTCAGCCGCCCCCCTTTCCACAGGTCGCGCATCACGGACAGCCAAAAGGGGCCCTGCACGCCCCCGTCTCCGTCGATGTAGAAATACCGATTTTCCATAAATATCAACTATTGTAACCCGCTTTCGATGGCAATCAAGGCCCCCTCACGAGGAGATTCCTCCGGTGGACAACCTGGCGTGGTGTGCTTTTCTCCGCCCACACACATGCCTGGCATGTCAGCCATCCCCATGAATACCCGTCTCTTTGCGGCACTCTGCATCCAGGAAAGTGCAGGCCGCAGAGGCTGCTGACAGCCCCGCGGGACCGCGGTTCCCGGTATTTCTGACCGGTGCGTCCGGCATTGCCCAAGACCATGAGTCAATCTGAATCCTCCTCTTCCTCCAACTCCCGCATGTGGGTGCTCGTCCTCGGAGCGCTCGGCGTGGTTTTCGGAGACATCGGCACCAGCCCGCTCTACGCCCTGCGGGAGTGCTTTGTCGAACTGGATATCGCGACAGGCAAAGAGCATCATGCCGTGCTGGTGGACAAGGTTCACGTCATCGGGGCGCTCTCGCTCATCATCTGGACGCTCACCCTGATGATCACGATCAAGTATATCTTTTTGGTGATGAAGGCGGATCGCCGTGGAGAGGGCGGCATTCTCGCGCTGCAATGCGTGGCCTTTCCGGAAAGAAAGGGCCGGTGGCGCAGCGGCACCGGCAAGCTGATGGTGGCTCTCGGTGTTTTTGGAGCGGCGCTTCTTTACGGGGACGGCATTATCACGCCGGCGATCACGGTGCTGGGAGCCGTGGAGGGTTTGAAGGAATCGGTGCGCGGAGTGGATCTCTCGCACTACGTCGTGCCGATCACGATGGTGATTCTGGTGGTGCTGTTTTCCGTGCAGCGGTTTGGCACCGCAAAGATGGGGGCGGCCTTCGGTCCTATCACCCTGGTGTGGTTTATCGTGCTCGCCGTCCTCGGCTTTTCCTGGGTGATTAAGTCACCGGAAGTGCTGGCCGCCTTCAATCCTCTGGCGGGCCTGTCCATTCTCTTTGAGTCTCCGCACACGGCCATCAAGATGCTGTCCGGGGTGTTTCTGACGGTGACCGGTGGAGAGGCGCTGTATGCCGACATGGGGCATTTCGGGCGCAAGCCGATCGCCCGGGGCTGGCTCTTTCTGGTGAAGCCGGCCCTCATTCTCCATTATCTCGGCCAGGGAGCCTTTCTGCTGCATGAGCCGGAAGGCATTAAGAATCCCCTGCAGTTGATGTCGCCGGAGTGGTTCCGGTTGCCGCTTCTCGTGCTGGCGACGATGGCGGCCATCATTGCCAGCCAGGCGCTCATTTCGGGTGTCTATTCCCTGACGATGCAGGCGGTGCAGCTCGGCTACCTGCCCCGGGTGAAAATCGATCACACGTCCCACATGGAAAAGGGTCAGATCTATATCGGGCGGGTGAACTGGCTGCTCATGTTTGGCTGCCTGGCACTGGTCGCCGGTTTTGGTTCGTCCCAGCGGCTGGCATCGGCCTATGGCATTGCGGTCGCGCTGACCATGCTGATTACCACGGTGCTGCTCTACTTTGCGGCCTGCCGGAAATGGGAGTGGACGCCGTTGAGATCGCTGGCGGTGGTCTTCACGCCGCTGATCCTCAGCCTGGTGTTTGTCCTCGCGAACTCGGTAAAGTTTTTCCATGGCGGATGGGTGCCCGTTTCCATCGGCATCGGATTGTTCACGGTGATGGTGACATGGCGCACCGGACGCCGGCTGCTGGGCGGACGGCTGCAGGAGCAGGCGCTGCCGCTGCGGCAGTTTCTGGAGAGCGTCAAACGCGGGCACAAAATTACCCGGGTTCCAGGCACCGCGGTCTTTATGGCCGGCTCCAGCGGGCTGACCCCGACGGCCCTGCTGCACAATTTGAAGCACAACAAGGTCCTGCACGAGCGGGTCGTTTTCCTCACGATCGACAGCGAAACGACACCGCATGTGGAACCGGAGGAGCGCCTCACCCTTGAGGAAATCGATGACAGTGTGTGGCGGGTGATCGGACACTATGGCTTTATGGAACAGCCGGACGTGCCGGAACTCCTCGAGCTGTGCGAAGAAAAAGGGCTGAAACTGGAGCCGATGCAGACCAGCTTTTTCCTTGGACGCGAGACCATTATTCCGGCCGGGAAACTGCTCTCGAGGTGGCGGGGCAAGCTCTTTGGCGCGCTCTCCCGCAATGCGCAGAGCGCGGTGGCTTATTACAATCTGCCCCCGGGGCGTGTGGTGGAGTTCGGCATCCAGATCGAACTGTGACCTGACCTCTTATGAATCTGATCAACCGCCACGGGCAAAATCTCGACTCCCGTTTTCACGAATCTCCGTCACCGCTTGACCCGAAGCATGTAGTGATCATTGGCCACGGCCTGACGGGGAATCTCGACCGGCCTTTTCTCAAGGCGCTGGCGGAGGGACTGGCCGCCTCCGGTTTCCACGCCCTGCGCGTTTCATGGTCGGGCAATGGAGGCAGTGAAGGGGACTTCCGGGAATCCTGTATCAGCCGGGAGGTGGAGGACCTGGTGAGCGTGATCGATGCCGTCACTGCGGAAGGATACACGGTGAGCTACGCCGGGCACAGTATGGGTGGAGCGGTAGGCACGCTGTGCGCCGCCAGGGAGTCGCGCCTGCGATATGTGATTTCCCTCGCCGGCATGGTGGAAACGGCCGCCTTTGTGGAAAGAGAGTTTGGCGGCGTGACGCCCGATGCCGGGTGCATGTGGGATGAACCGGAATTCCCGCTCTCCTCCACGTTTGTGAATGACTTGCGCAGTATCGGCTCCACGGCGGCTGAGGCGCAGAGGATCGCGGTGCCTTATCTGCTGCTGCACGGGACGCAGGATGATCTCGTGCCCATCGGGGATGCACTGACGTTGTTTCAATCCGGAGCGGGCAATCCCGGTCAGCTCATTGAGATGGAAACCGACCATGTCTTCACCGGAGACGGCACCCCGGCCATGGTGAAGGAGGTCATTCACTGGTTGAAGGGTCACACTGCGTAAGGCGCTTCCGGGAGCAGAGGGTGTCCCGCCCTTACAGGGCTTATCTCTTTGCGGGGAGGCTCCCAGGGCTTTGTTGTTTCGCGCTTTCAGCGCTTCGGAGAAAGGAGGCAGAGTGTTTGCCGGGAATGATGCGGCGTTTTGCGTGAAACTCTTTCCAGGGCGTTCTTTCGGCAAACGCTCTGTGTCCGTCCGCGATCCGGACTAACAACAATGTTCCCGCCATGCTGCCATGATGCGGGCGAGGTATTCATCCTGATTCTCCGCCCACCAGCGGGTGGAGAAAATCTCCACTTCATCATGTCCGGTAAAGCCGGCGGCTTGCATCCATGACTTGATGCGGCGGATGTCGATGCAGCCTGCGCCCATAATTTCGCGGTCGTTCAGGAGATCGAGGGTGGGCGTCTTCCAGTCACACACATGGAAGGCGAAAAGACGGCCGGCTTTTCCGGCGCGGGAGATTTCGGATTCCAGCGCGGCGTCCCACCAGGTGTGATACACATCGAGGGCGATGCCGACCTCCGGCGGACTGCCGAGGGCGTCGCAAACGTCGTTGGCCTGACCGGTGGTCACGATGGCCGAGCGGTCATCGGCATACATGGGATGCAGCGGTTCGATGGCCAGCTTCACACCGGCGGCGCGGGCGTGATCCAGGCAGGCGGCGATGCCCTCCGTGATTTGGGAGCGGGATGTTTCCAGCGGCTGGCCTGGCACCGCGCCACAGACGAGCACCAGCACGGGTGCGCCGCAGGCGGCGGCTTCATCGATTGCGCGTTTGTTGTCATCGATGGCGGCTGCCCGTTTTTCCGCCGTCGGAGCGGGAAAGAACCCGCCGCGGGCCAGCCCGGTGCACGTGAGGCCGGTCTCGCGGATCATGTGGCCCACGGCGGAGGCGGAGACATTTTCGAAGTTGTAGCGCCACAGCGTGATGCCGCTCACCCCTGCGTTTGAATACTCCTGGATACATTTCTCCACCGGCCACGGTCTGTTCGTGATCGTATGG
>DATAIE010000004.1:0-1909 GCA_036262875.1 Verrucomicrobiales bacterium | reverse complement strand
ATTTGACGGATCCGAATGCGGGGAGTTTTTCGAAGCGCTTTTACCGGGCGGTGCCGGGGCCGTAGGAAATGACGAAATCAGAAGCCAGAAATCCGAAGGAATGACGAAGTCCGAATGACGAACGGCGACCGTCTGCGGATTCGGTCGTCATTGATTCGTCATTCTGATTTGCCTCACTTTTAAAAATATCAGTTCGGCTGTGTCGCTGCGCTCCGCTCTGATTTCGTCATTCCAAATCCTCCCCACTTCCACGCAATGGCAGGGAGCAAAATGAGATTGAGGAGCGTCGAACTCACCAATCCCCCCAAAATAACGGTCGCCATCGGACCTTCAATTTCACTGCCGGCTTCGCCTTTGCCCATGGCGAGGGGGAGCAGGCCAAGGGCGGTAACGAGGGCGGTCATCACCACGGGCAGCAGGCGTTCGGCGGCACCGCGTTTCACGGTTTCGAGGGTCCATGCGCAGCCTTCCTGTTCCACGAGATGCTCGTAGTGGGAAACCATCATGATGCTGTTGCGCATGGAGATCCCGAAGAGGGTGACAAATCCCACCAGTGAACCGATAGAGAGCAGCCCTCCGCCGGCCAGGGCCGCGAGCAGTCCACCGATGAGGGCAAACGGGACGTTCGCCATAACCAGGGCCACCTGCCGCGTGCGTCGAAAGACGAGAGTGAGAAGCATGACGATGACGGCGAGCGCGATGCCACCCTGAATCCAGAGTTCATGCTGCGCCGCGGACTGCTGTTCCGCTTCGCCGCTCCACTCCGCATACATGCCAGCCGGGAGTTTTGCCCGCTTCGCCACCGCCTCCTTCGCGGCGCTTACAAAAGTGGCAATGTCCACGCCCTCTTTTACATTGCAGGTGACGGTCTGAAGACGCCGGGAGCCATCATGGAAAAGGCTGAAGCGTCCAGGGGCGGTGAAGACGTCCGCCAGTTCGTGCAGCGGCATGGCTCTGCCGGCGGCATTGGAAACGGGAAGGTCTTTCAGGGAATGCGGATCGGAGCGCACTTCGGGAGCGAGCACCACCGTCACCGGCACCACGCGGTTGCCGTCAAAGACCTGGGAGACCTCCGCGCCCTGCCATGCTGTCTGGATGGCTTCCAGCACCTCCACAGAGCGATAGCCGTATTGCAGCAGCGCCGCAGGCCGCAGCCGGGCGACGATGCGGGGACTGCCGGGAGGGCTCTTTACCTGCACATCCACGGCACCCGGCTGTGTGTGCAGGACGCCTGCCACCTCCTTTGCCGCCGAGTCGAGAGCATCCAGATCGTTGCCAAAAAGATGGATCACCACCTGAGCCGTTTCTCCGGTCAGCGTCTCGCCAATGCGGTCGCCAAGAAAAGTGAGCACCTCATTTTGAGTGCCCGGATACGAGGAAAGGATTTCCCGGATTTCCTCCTGCACCTGGGCCTCCTCAGAGGCGGGGCCCGGCTTGAGCTCGATGTGCAATTCACATCGGTGGGGTCCCCACGTGTCCTCGCCCCGCTCGGCGCGACCGGCCTGCTGCTCCACTGTAGCTACGCGCGGGTGCTGGAGCAGCTCTTTGGAAATGCGTTCACCGAGCCGCATCATTTCGGGCAGCGACGTGCCCGGCAGCGTATTCACTTGCGCCACAAAGTGGCCCTCACGGAATTCCGGCAGCAACTCCGCTCCAAACCATGGCAGCGTGCCGAGCGAAGCCAGCAGCAGCACAAAGGCGGCGGCCACCGACTGCCGCGGGCGCGCGCACGTCACGCCGAGCAGCCATGAATGCACCCGTCGCATTCCCCTCAGCCAGAAAGGCTCACGCCGTTCCCTGGCCGACACCTTGAGCAGGAGCAGGCAAAGCGCCGGGGTCACCGTGAGGGCGACGACCAGCGAGGCCATGGTGGCCAGGATGAAGGCATGGCCGAGCGGTGCAAAAAAAC
>DATAIE010000003.1:0-4630 GCA_036262875.1 Verrucomicrobiales bacterium | reverse complement strand
CCTTTTCCAGTTCGCCATTCACAGGGGGCTCTTGAGTAAAGACTGCCCCCTGACCCACAGAAGGAAAGGGAATGCCGCGTCTGGAGTCATCGAGCGTCAGCGGTTCCGGTGCGAGAGTGCCCCCGGACCATGACGGCTCCGTTTTCGTAATCGTCAGCCGGTAATATTCGGAATAGCCCGTGCGGATGCGGAACTGATCGCCGGTCTTCACTTGATGGATGGTGCCCAGGTTGATTTGACCAAAGTTGGATTTTGGATCGGCAGAGATCACCTGGCCGAAAGTGGACTTTGGCAAAGCAACGCTGTTCCCGGCGGCAAACTGCTGTTCATTGCTGCGCAGCGACACCATTCCCGCCGCGGTCGGAAGGTGCAGCACCGCATGCACCGAGTAGAGTCCCGGCACGGGAAACTCCGGATTTTGCACGCTAAGCGGGTCCGATACCTTGTTCTTAAGGCGCCGTCCGTCCGCCAGCCAGCCAACCGTCAGGGTCTCCCCGGCTTTGAGAACCTTCTCCTCCTGAGGACGGGAACGTCCCCCCATCCTCACCTGACCGGACCACGGCTCGATGGCGGGATACGTTTCGATGCCGGTGGCGGACTCGAGGTAGTCATCGAAGTTGCCGGTCTGCTCGTCATATTCCCATGCACTGCGGAGCGTCACCGGCTTGTCACTCACATTGAGAAGCTCGATCTTCACGTGTTGCGCCTGCGCTTTGGCTGTCTTGTCAGGTGCAATGATCAGCCTCATGCGCAGGCCGCCGTTTTCCGGACCGGGGGCGGGCTGCGCCGAATCCGTGACGGCAGGCGGCACGGAATTCGCCGCTACGATTGCCTGCAAAGCAGGATCTGTTTGACCCGATACCGGCGCGTAAGTCCCGTCCTTTTCACGGACAAGATATAACAGCCAGGACTGCTTCACTGCTCCATCGAATGACGCGAGCAGCGGGCCGTTGATGGTCACTCCGGGAGGATCGGCGGGGCGGGCATGATGGAGAGTGATTTCGCGAATCTCCTCCGGTCCCTTCAGGATTAGAGAGACCTTGAACTTCGTATTCACACCGGTGGCCAGCGCTGCGGGCGTTTCCGGAAGAGATACCGGCTCCCCGGTATTCGTGCTGGAAACGGGGGTGGCGATGACCACCAGGTCAGACTTGTCCAGCAGTTCCTGCTTTGACCAGGTCCGCATCAAACGGGCGGACGAGTTGTCTGTCAGGGAGGTCAGCAGGGTGGCGGCGATCAGGAAGCGGCGGATTGCTTTCATGGCGCTGAAAGCATACCCCGCTGGAAATTGTTGCTGTAAAGAAGATGTAAAAGTGAGGCCGTTGATTACGCCTCACTGTCATCATCCGCTTCCCGTTCATCGCGGCCCCGGCTGCGTGCCGGACCGAGTTGAAGCAGACGGCCCATGAAGGACTTTCCATGCAGTTCGGCTACGGCCCGCCGGGCGTCCGTGACGCTCATCATCTGCACGAATCCAAACCCCTTGGAACGGTGCGTGCGGCCATTGTAAACGATGTCCACATTCTGCACGTTACCGATGCCTTTGAAGAGATCGAGCAAGTCGCTTTCCGTGGCATCATAGGAGAGATTCCCCACATGCAGGCGCTCCGTATCCACAGCATCAGGATCGGCGGGCGGGATGGCGGCCGTCTGACGGGGAACTCGCGGTGACGACGGCGGGCTTTGTTTCGGCCTGTTTTGTTGACCGGAGGCGGGCTTGGACGGGGACTTGCCGCGCACGAGACCGAAAGTCAAAACAGTCAGGAGCTTTTGCCAAACGGTCGGGTTTGGGGCCTGTGGAGAGGGACGGTTTTCCTGACGGGGACCCCTGCGGTCGCGGTCCCGGCGGCGGTCGTTGCGCGGTTTCGGACGACGATTTTCCTGGCGGTCATCGCGGCGGTTGTCCCGCTGTTCCTGCTCACGGCGGGGTTCCCGGTTTCCTTTGCCCCGGCTGCGGTTGCGGCCTCCGCGCGGGTTGCGGGGACGGGAATTGTTACCAGGAGGCTCGGACATAATGGAGGAAACTAAAACGGATGGGAATCACTTTACCAGCTTGATTAACAATTCCTTGCTTTCGACACTTTCGCCCACCTTCACCGCGATCCCCTGCACCGTGCCCGAAATGGGGGCCGGAATGGCGGCAAACATCTTCATGGCCTCCAGTGTGAGAAGGGTCTCGCCCTCCTTTACCTTTTGCCCGAGACTCACCGCGATGCTGGCCACCATGCCAGGCATCGGGGCACCCACCTGGGCGGGATCGGAGGGATCCGCTTTGGGCCGCGTAACGACTTCCTTTGCCAGGATGTTGTTATTGACTGTGGTGTGGCGCGGGTACCCGTTTAATTCGAAGATGGCTGTTTGCTGGCCGTTTTGATCCGGCTCGGAGAGATTCACCAGACGCACGAAGAGCGTCTTGCCCTCTTCAAGATGGACAGTCACTTCCTCCTTCGGCTGCAGGCCATAATAATAGGCTGGTGTGGGAATGACGCTCACGTCGCCGTGGACCTTCCGGAATTCGGCAAACTTCATGAACACGTCCGGATACATCAGGTAGCTCCAGACATCGTCCTCAGTGGGCTTGCGCTTCAATTTCGATTCCAGTTCGGTGCGCACGTCATCCAGTTTGACCTTTGCGGCGTGAACCCCTGGGCGGCCTTTGATGCGCTTGCCTGTCTTGCCCACGATGGCGTCGGCGAGGGCGTTCCATTTCTTCCATGAGTCCTTTGCCTCGTCGGGTTCCAGGCCGTAAAACGGCTCACCGAGCCACCCTTCGAACATGCTGGTCACGTCTTTGCTCCACTTGGTGCCGCGCAGATTGATGATGTCGGCCGGTTTCACCCCGCGGGCGACGCATTCGATGGCGAGGTCGCCCACCACCTTGCTGGAGGGCGTCACCTTGATGATATCACCGCAGAGCTGGTTTACCTCTGCATAGGCGCGGGCGATCTCCGGCCAGCGGGCGGCCATGCCCATGCCGGTGGCCTGCTCCTTGAGATTGGTATACTGTCCGCCGGGCATTTCATGGAGATACACTTCGGCGGTGCCATAGGGCTCGCTGGTGTCGAAGGGCTTGTAGAAAGCGCGCACCGCGGCCCAGTAATCACTGTATTCCTGGAGAGCCTCCACATCGAGTCCGGTATCGCGAGGCGTGTGCCGGAGGGCCGCCACGATGGAATTCAGATTCGGCTGGGAAGTTCCGCCGCTCATGCTGGCAATAGCGGCATCCGCGACATCCACGCCGGCATCCGCCGCGCGCAGGATACTGCCGGCATTCAGTCCGCTGGTGTCGTGCGTGTGGAAGTGAATGGGAATTCCCACGGCTTCCTTCAGCGCCTTCACCAGTTTGGTGGCGGCATAGGGACGCACCAGGCCGGCCATGTCCTTGATGCACAGCATGTGGGCACCCATTTTCTCCAGCTCCTTTGCGAGTTTGACGTAATATTTCAGACCGTATTTGTCGCGCGCCGGGTCGAGGATATCGCCGGTGTAACAGACCGTGCCCTCACAAATGGCGGAAGTGTCCTCGCGCACGGCTTCCATCGCCGCCGTGAGATTCGGCAGGTAGTTGAGACTGTCAAAAATGCGGAAGATATCCATGCCGTTGGCGGCGGCATGTTTGATGAAGCCCTTCACCACATTGTCAGGGTAGTTGGTGTAGCCCACGGCGTTACTGCCGCGGAAGAGCATTTGAAACAGAATGTTGGGCACTCTCGTCCGCAGCGTGCGCAGACGGTCCCACGGGTCCTCGCGCAGAAAACGCATGGTCACGTCAAAGGTCGCGCCGCCCCACATTTCGAGGGAGAATAGATTCGGCGTGCGGCGCGCCACGGCGTCCGCCACGGCGAGCATGTCGTAGGTGCGCATGCGCGTGGCGAGGAGCGACTGATGGGCGTCGCGAAAGGTGGTATCCGTGATGAGCAGACGCTTTTGTTTTGCCACCCAGTCGCGGCAGAACTTCTCCGGTCCCATTTGGGTGAGGAGTTGTTTCGTTCCCGACGGAATTTCGACCTTGGAATACTGATGTTCGGTTTTGGGAAGTGGTGCCGCCGGCAACTTGCCGATGGTTTTTAGGGTAAAGCCTTTGGCGAACGGATTGCCGTTTACACTTACGTCCGCGAGGTAGGTAAGCAGCTTCGTGGCGCGGTCCTTGCGCTTCTCGAACTGGAAGAGATGGGGGTTCGTATCGATGAAACGCGTCGTCGCTTTGCCGGCGCGGAAGGTCGGGTCAGCGATCACGTTTTCGAGGAACGGAATGTTCGTCTTCACTCCCCGGATGCGGAATTCCCGGAGACTCCGGTCCATGCGGTCCAGGGCGATGGGCATGGTGCGGCCAAAGACCGTCACCTTCACCAGCATGGAATCGTAGTAGGGTGTAATGACGGCATTCGTCGTTCCCAGCGCTCCGTCGAGGCGGACTCCGAATCCGCCCGCGCTGCGATAGGTGAGGATCTTTCCAAAGTCCGGCGTGAAGTTATTCTCCGGATCCTCCGTGGTGACGCGGCACTGGATGGCGAATCCACTCTTTTCCACCCGGTCCTGGGCAGGCAGGGCCATGACCTCTCCGTGCAGCGCGTGGCCCATCGCGATTTGAATCTGGCTCTGTACGATGTCGATGCCCGTGATCTCCTCC
>DATAIE010000002.1:0-5870 GCA_036262875.1 Verrucomicrobiales bacterium | reverse complement strand
CCAGAGCCGCCGAGACGGCGGCGCTCCCAGTCGCGCGGTGACGATCGTGGGCGTTTTCAAACTTCGGCTGTTTCGTGCCGGTCCCTGACTTTTATCCTACTTCAATTCCATGACCGCATTGCGGGTGGAATCGCCCTTCCGCACCTGGAGGCTTACTTTGCCCTCGCGGGAATGATTGAGGATGGCGTCCACGGCTTCCGAGTGATTCCGGGGAGCGGTGCGGTTGATGCGGAGAATGATGTCTCCTTTCTCCAGCCCGCAGTTGGCGGCGGGGGTATTGGGCAGAATGCGGGTGATGATGAGCCCGGTGGCATCCTCGGGCAGCTTCAGCTTTTCATGGTCGGTCGCGGTGACGGGAGCCAGCGTCATGCCGACAATGTGGTCATCGTTCGATTCCGCGGCGGGCGTATCCGTCTTGACGGTGGCGGGGGCCGGGGATTCCGCGTCCGGACCGGTGAGGTCCTTCAGAAAGAAATTCGGACGTTCGCCCAGCGTCAGATTGATATCCGTGCGCTTTTCGATGGAGGCGCGGAAAATCGAGACCTTCATCTTCGTGCCCGGCGGATTGGCGGCCAGCCGTTTGCGGAGGTCATCGGCGTTCTCCACCTTTTTGTTGTCCACGGAGAGGACGACATCGCCCTCTTTCAGTCCGCTCGCAGCGGCCGGGGTGCCCTGTTCCACTTCGCTGATAAGCGCACCGCCGGTGAAATTATACATGCGTGCCTCGGACTGATTCACGTTCTGGAGTTTCGCTCCCAGATAGCCCCGGGGCCGGGAAAGAGCATCGGCGGCGGACACCGCCTTGTTGATCGGAATGGCAAATCCAATGCCCTGATTTCCCCCGCTGCGGCTGTAAATGGCGGTATTGATCCCGATCACGCGTCCATCCGCATCGATGAGCGGACCGCCGGAGTTGCCGGGATTGATGGAGGCGTCCGTTTGCAGAAGCTCCTGTTTTTCGAATCCGGCCACCACTTCATCGTTCCGCTTGGCACTGATGATCCCCATGGTGACGGTCTTATCGATCCCGAAGGGCGCACCCAGGGCGAAAGAGATGTCGCCCACGCGCACCGTATCGCTGTCGGCGAGAGTGGCGTGCGGGAATTCCGTGCCGCTCAGTTTGATGACCGCCACGTCCATGTCCTGGGAAAAGTCCACGAGCTTTGCAGGCAGGTGGCCCTCGCGCCCGGGGATACTCACGCGCAGCCGCAGCATGTCGATGTACTGCTGCGCATCCATGTCGAGGTCCGGCGGGAAAATGACGTGGCGGTTGGTGAGAATATACCCGTTGGCGCTGACGATGACGCCCGAGCCGATGCCCAGTTGCTGCCAGCGGTCTTCACCCGGTTTTGGATCGGGAACGGGGGGCAGGCCGAAATAGAGGCGGTAGAGCTGCTCGTTGCGACTGATGCGCTGGCGTTTGGGCGTTTCGATGCCGGTGAGAATGGTCACCACGCTGGGCTGCACCTTTTCGAGCATGTCCGCGTAGCTTTTCAAAACGGCCCCGCCGCGTTCCAGCGGCTTTTTGTCGAAACTCAGCGAACTCTGGAAGACCCCGCCTTTGTCACTGGTGGCCGGGGGCCGGGCATCCGTTCCGGATTTGTCCTGGGAAATGCCGGTGTAAACAGCCGCACTGAGAAAAAGCGCCGCCAGTCCGGCGCGGCGCAGGGGAGCAGGAAGCAGTTTCATGATGTCGGGAGCCGGTTTGAATGAGGGGATTTCAGAAAGTCTCCGGCGGTTAGCGCCACCGGGGAACGGGATTGTGTAATGAATACGTTTCCCGCCGTCTCTCAAGGCGGCATTATTCCGGGAACATGCGGAAATTCGCGCCGGGTTAACCCTGCGGTTTGGGTGCCGCCGGGGTGGCCGGAGCCGCCGGTGGCGGTGTCCGCTTCGCTTTCCACTCGGCAATGCACTGATCCTCCGCCTCGCGCCGGAGACGGTTGGACTCGTCGCGGGAAGCGTACCGTTCGCCGTCGTTGAGTTCGCCGTCGTCGTTGCGGTCGTATTTCGCGGTGATGGTGTCGCGGATGGTCGTCAGGCGAACGGAGATGAGTTTCCAAACGGCACGCAATTCGTTGCGTTCGCCGTCGTCCAGTTTTCCGTCGCTGTTCGTGTCAAAGTCCTTGCGGCGGCGTTCGGTGAATTCCTTCTCCTGCCGCTGGAGGATCTCGCGCCAGCGGCCGGCATCGGGCTCGGCATCGCGACCGCCGCGGTTATGCGCCTGGCGGGCGAGTTTCAGTTCGTCTCCGGTGAGTTTTCCGTCGTGATCCCGGTCGTATTTTTTGAGTGTCGGAGGGAGATCCTTCGAGGCATCAGGCTGCGGTGTCTCCTGGGCCGGGGCTGAGGAGAGGGAGGCGAGAGCAAGAAGAAAGACGATCCGTTTCACTGGAGAAAACATGGTGCACCTGCCCGTGCGGGCAATCTCACCCGTCTGCCGTGTTTGCGGCATTCTTGCCTTGAGGAGGGATTCGGGTATTGCATGCGGTCATGCGAGAATACGAGATTTACGTGCCGCTTCTGGACAATGAGGGAAACGTGATCGATCCCGGAAAGCTGGAGTCGCTCAAGGAGCGTCTGCGCGAACGGTTCGGCGGATTCACTTATTTTCCTCAGGAGGGAGAGGGGCAGTGGATCACCGGAGGACAGACCTTTCGGGACCGGATCGTCATTCTGCGCGTTCTCACCCCTCCGGAATCGGATTCGGTCCAGTGGTTCAGGGAATTGAAAGCGGAACTCACCCGGGAATACAACCAGGCGGACTTTCTCATTACGTCCAGGCGGGTGGAACTGGTCTGACCGGCGGACTGGGCACCCGGCTGCCAAGGAGGTGATCTGCCACCTTCCACATGCCCAGGAACAGGAGAGCTGCCGGCGCGGCGGCACTGGCGATCCCGATGCTGCTCATGACCACGGAGCGGAGCGGAAGCCGGGCGGCGACAAAACCGGCCACGGCAGCGCCGAGCACGTGTTCGGCGGGGCGGTCGCGCACGTTATCTTCGAATCGTTGCACGGCTTGGTGAACACGCTCCTCGAACCGCGTGGAGATCGACTTCATTTTTACTTCGGCTTCAAACTCCGCGTGCCTCCACGCCGTTCTTACGGCATTTTTCGCCTGCCGCCATGACAGACGGCAATCCGCTTTGAAGCGCTCCCACCGCTCCTCCCATTCCGTTTCGCGGGAATCCATATCGTCCACTTCCCCCTGCAGGGAATGACCGAAGCGGTAGGCGGGCTCGAAATCTTCAAACCGGTCCCCCTCCTCGAGGTAAGGCTCAGAGGAAAAGCGCTGACTCCAATATTCAGCGTTGAAACTGCCGGGTCTGAGATCGGAAAGCGGAGGCGTCGATGTATTCATGAGTGGATAAAGAAGTCGCTTTGGAAATTGCTCGAAAGAGGCCATGCGCTTTCCCTTGGCGCAGCACCGGAAAGGGGACCGTTTATTGCAGATTGCCTGTCGCCAAGGTCCGGCGTTCATGCAGTATTCGGCTCTGTTTAATAAATTAACGCCCTGCGGTGTGCGGGGGATTGCGAATCATCCAATAAACGAATCCACTGATATTTTTGCGGCGTATCTGTATGCCTGCTCTGTACCCCTTCAGAACAGGCAGCGCCTGCTGGCGGTGAGGGACAGGGCCTCCCGCCGGCGGGTGTCTCCAGGGAGCAAAATGACGGAGCATCCATGTCCCGGGAAAACCCGGCTCCGCTCCTTGAAATCCCCGCGGCCCGTGCCAGAGCAGGGGGATGAAATTTCAGAAAAAGGATGGCAGCCCCCCGGTTCGCCGTGAACAGGCACAGGATAGCGAGGAGACCATCGCTGCGGTGACGCCGGATGCCTCGTGGCGCGCCCCTTGGGTGCAGATGAAGTATTTCACCTATGCCCCCGCGGTGTATCCCCGCATGCTGGCGGGCACCTCGCCCGGGATCAAGCCGGGGGCCCTCGTGACGGTGTATGACCGCAACGGAGCGGTCTTTGGCGCGGGATTCTACAATGCAAAGGCGCGGGTGCCGCTGCGGGTGATCTATCACGGACCGAATGCCCTGGAGGAATCCCATTTCGATGAAGCGCTGGACCGCGCCGCGGCGCTGCGGCGGGACTTGTTGAAACTCGATGCCACCACCGAGGCGTATCGTGTCGTCAGTTCGGATGGCGACTATCTCAGCGGGTTCACGGTGGACCGCTACGCGGACGTGCTGTGCGCGGAGGTGCACAGCCTCGGCGTATGGCAGCGGGTAGAGGGCTGGATGCAGCGGCTGCACGGCCTGCTGGGCACCAAGCGGCAAATTGTCAGGGTGGACCCCGAAATCGCCCGCATCGAAGGCATCCGCGTCCCGCCGGAGGACGAGAAGCAGCCGCGCACGGTGCGGGTGCGGGAAAACGGCATTCGCTATGAAGTGAACTTTGCCGAGGGCCACAAGACCGGCTTCTTTTGCGACCAGCGAGACAACCGCCGGCTTCTTGCGGGACTGGTCGGCGGCCAGCGGGTGCTCGATCTCTGCTGCTACACCGGCGGCTTCGCCCTCTCCGCCAAAATCTCCGGCGGAGCCTCGGAAGTCACCGCCGTGGACCTTGACGAGAAAGCCATCGAGCAGGCCAAAGCGAACGCCAATCTCAACCAGTGCCGCGGCATCGACTGGGTCCATACGGACGCCTTTACCTACGCCCGCACCATGATCCGCAACGGCACCCAGTGGGACGCCGTGATTCTCGATCCGCCGAAACTGATTCACTCCCGCGACGAAGAGGGCGACGAAGGCCGGAAAAAATACGAAGACCTCAACGGCCTCGCCGTCCAGTTGGTGAAGCCTGGCGGCCTCCTCGTCTCCTGCTCCTGCTCCGGGCTCATCGGCGAAGACGAATTCGAGCGCTACGTCATCAAGGGCGCCCACCGCAACGGCCGCCGCCTCCAGTTCTTCAACCGCACCGGGGCCGCCCCGGATCACCCGGTGATGTCCAACTGTCTTGAGAGCCGCTATCTCAAGGTGATGTGGGGAAGGGTGTTTTGAAAAGAGGTGCGGTTATCCTCTCCTCCCCGTTGCTGCCCTCTGACCCCTTGCGGGTCGCAGCCATTTAGCGAGGCGTCCAGCGACGCAGGAGCGCTGACGCCTCGTCAGCACGGCCCGCCTTTCCCGACCCCGGTTAGGGGTCGCAGCACCGTCCGAAGACGGCCCGCGCTCTCCGGGTCTGCCCCACAGACGAGGGTGGCGCGAGGCTCCTGCCGAGGCTGCGCAACACTGTCCGGATCTCTGCTGGCACCCCTCCGGGGTGCACTCCCGTTTGTAGGAGACGAGGGGTCTGCGCTCCTGCGTCGCTGGACCCCTCGCTAAGGGCTTCGACCCCCAAGGGGGTCGGAGAAGAAATGCCAGGGATGATCCAGGGTGATTTCAAATCGGGACCGGAATCTCATGCCGGGTAGCATTTGATGTGTGTTGGACCACCGGCAGGGGGAGAAGAAGGCCGGAGCAATCAATCCATCCAGCCAATTCCTATGGTTTTGGCTGGATGGATTGATTGCTCCCCCGGGAGTGACCTTGAAAAGGCCGCGACAGAGGCTGGTTTGGAATCCGGCGAACACGGATCCATTCCTGAGCAGCGGCTCATTGCACCGGGGCGGATTAAAAAATCCGCGCTCCTCCGCGCACCGGGTTCGCAAAGAGCAGACCGGTCGCCGTCCTTCCCCCTCTCTCCCGCCGGAGCACTTCCGCTTTCCAAAAGGAACCCTCCGTCATTAAGTCGGAGTCCTTGCGGGATG
This sequence comes from Verrucomicrobiales bacterium, assembly GCA_036262875.1. Taxonomy (GTDB): domain Bacteria; phylum Verrucomicrobiota; class Verrucomicrobiia; order Verrucomicrobiales; family V1-33; genus V1-33. The sequence continues at coordinate 117 of DATAIE010000002.1, read as the reverse complement.
CCTTGACGTGATCCGGCTTCCTCCAGATTTTTTCAAAAACGGGATTTATGATAAACTGGTATGTTGATGAGCATAAATTCTTAAGGGGGTTCCCTTATCATGACGGCCTGATCAATT
>DATAIE010000001.1:0-8189 GCA_036262875.1 Verrucomicrobiales bacterium | reverse complement strand
TGGGAAATCAAAATTACGGCGGCGCGCTCGGGATGGATTTTTCCGCCGAGCGGCCTCTCACGGTCACTGCGCTCGGTGCCTTCGATTCCGGAAGCAACGGCTTCGCACAGCCGATCCGCGTCCAGCTTTGGACGCGGGATGAACACAGCACGCCTGACAATTTCAGCGACGACACGGGCGTGGCGGTGCTGGCGGACATCACGTTCAGCGCCGCGAATCCCGGCGTGGCGGACGGAGGCAGCCGTTTCATCACTCTTCCCTCACCGCTGACACTGCCGGTGGGCACCTACACCATCGTGGCTTCGGGATACGGAAATGCCGAGATGAATGGCAATTCGGGAGTCGCGACTGGCGCGTGGACGCTGAACAGCGGCGACGGTGCCATCACCTTCGATGGCGGTGGCCGCTTCGGAACTGCCGGCCAGTTTCCTGCCACTCTGGACGGAGGACCGCCTAACCGCTATGCCGCCGGCACGCTCAAGTTCACCACCACTGCCGCGGACCTCCGCCGCACCGCCTACAATGTGGCCGCCGGGACGGCGGGAAATCAAGTCTACAACCCGCCGCTCGGCATGGACTTCAAGACCACCCGCACGATCCGGGTTTCCTCTCTGGGAATCTTCGACAGCGGCAGCAACGGGATTTCATCCACGCTCACTACCCAACTGTGGCAGAGAAATGAAAACGGCACGCCGGATGTCTATTCGGACGACACCGGAACCGCCGTCCTCGCCTCCGCGACCTTCACCGCCGCAAGTCCCGGAACGCTCGTCAGCGGAAACCGTTTCAAACCGCTCCCCTCCCCGCTCGAACTCCCTCCCGGTGCCTACACCATCGCCGCCTACGGATTCACGACCGCCGATCCCAACGGAAACAGCAACGGGGCCATTCCCTCGTGGACCACCGACGGCGGCCTGAACAACAGTGTGCTGTTTGTCGGCCCCTCCCGTCACGGCCCGACTTCCGGCCTGTTTCCCAACGTCATCGACAACTCACCCGCCAACCGTTACGCTGCCGGCACGTTCCAATACTTCGACGGGAGTGATCCCCTTATCGCCTCCAGTATGGACACTGCCATGTTTGGCATCGCCACGGGTGCTTATTTGCGGCTGCCGTTCACCGTGACCGATGCGGCATCGATCGGCTCGCTGGAACTGGAAATGGCATGGGACGACGGATTCTCCGCATGGCTGAATGGAATCCCGGTGACGTCACGACGGGCGCCCGATCCGCTTTTGGCGACCGCCGCCGCGACAGCCCAGGGAGCGGAAATCGAAACTCTTATTCTTCCCCCGGCTGTCGTGTCAGGTCTTCACAACGGCACAAATCTCCTCGCCATTCACGGGCTGAACGTATCGGCGAACGATACAGATTTTCTCACCCGCGCCCGACTGACCGCCATCGGATCCGGCAGTCAGGCGCTTTACTTTCCGGTGCCCACACCGGGCGGTCCGGAAAGCACTGGAGTCAGCGGATTTGTCGAGCCTGTAACCTTCAGCATCCCTCACGGGTTCTACAATGCGCCGGTCACGGTCACTCTGAGCACTCCCACCGCCGGAGCGGAAATCCGCTACACCACGGATGGCAGCGAACCTTCCGCCTCCAGCAATCTTTATACGATCCCTCTCAATATCGGCACCACGACGCCCCTGCGCGCCACCGCTTTCATTGCCGGACAGCAATCGCCGCCCTCCAATACCTGCACGTATCTGTTTCCGGATCAGATCGTGACCCAGCCTTCGGCCCCGCCCGGCTATCCCGGTTCATGGAACGCCATCGCCGGAGACTACGGCATGGAGGACAATCCCGCAGACCTGGCTGCCATCCTTGGCATGCCCGCCGCCACGCCGCTGGCCACGCTGCGTGCTCAAGTGAAGACCTCACTCGCGGCGCTGCCTGCCATCTGCATCACGACTTCCATCAGCAATCTTTTCGACTCCACTTCCGGCTTTTATACGAATCCGTCCGGTCGCGGCGATCAGTGGGAAAAGCCGTGCAGTGCCGAACTCATCCCCGCCCCAGGCAGCACGGAGGCCGGATTTCAGATCAACGGCGGTGTGCAGGTCATGGGACTGACCTCCCGCAATCTCACCGTGAATCCCCGCCTTCCGCTGCGCGTCATTTTCAGCCGCCGCTTCGGACCGCCCTCGCTGCACTATCCGCTCTTTCCGGGAAATCCCGTGACCCGCTTTGACAGCATCGCACTGCGCAACAACACCCGCGACAACTTCGGCTACGATGCCAACGGCGTCTACATCAAGGACCAGTGGACCAAAGAATCCCAGGCCGCGATGGGCGTCCCTGCGAGCAGTGGCCGTTTTTGCCACCTGTTCATCAATGGCCTCTACTGGGGCATCTACAATCCCACCGAACGGCCCGACGGCGACTTCACGGAGGAGCATCTCGGCGGCGAGGCCGACGAGTGGGATTCGGTAACCCTGTGCTGCCCCAACCGGGCGAAGTCCGGCACCCTGACAAAATGGCAGCAGGTCATGACCCTGTGCACTGAGGGATTTGAAACCGACGCCAAGTATCAGTTCATCCAGGGCAACAATCCCAACGGCACGCGTAATCCGTCGTACGAAATCCTTGTGGATATCGATAATCTCATCGCGTTCCTCATCAGCGGCTATTACCACGCGAGCGGCGACTGGCCCGGCAACTTCTATGCCGTGCGCCGCACCGGACCGCAAAGTACCGGCTTCAAGTTCATCACCTGGGACAGCGATCTCGGACTCGGCTGGGGCAGTGCCACGGCGGACAAGACTGCGAACGACTCCGCATCGTGGTGGAGCAATTCCCCCGGTCAGCTCGATCTCGCCCTCCGCGCCCATCCGGAATACCGTCTGCGTCTCGCGGATGCGGTGCAGAAGCATTACTTCAACGGCGGGACCATGACTCCCGCTGTCGCCTCGGCGCGGTGGACGCAGATCGCGCAGACCCTTGCGCCGGCCATGGCGGCGGAGGGCGCGCGCTGGGGAGACGTCCGGAATCCCCTGGGCACCGTGCCGCGCTGGCAAACCAACCGGGATTTTTACACCAATTCATGGTTCCCCAACCGCACGAACACGGTCCTCAACCAGTTGCGCACCCGGGGACTGTTTCCCTCCGTCAGCGCACCGGTGCTCAATCAGCATGGCGGACCGGCATCACCGGGATTTGCCATGAGTATGACCGGTGCCGGCACCTTGTATTACACACTGAACGGCACCGATCCCCGCGTCTGGGGCGGCTCACCGGCACCGGGGGTTTTGACCTACAGCGGTCCGGTGAATCTCAATGCGACCACTGCTGTCAAGGCCCGCGCCCTCAGCGGCGGTGTCTGGTCGGCCCTCACGTCTGCGGTGTTTCTCATCACGGAACCGGCCAGCGCCTCAACCCTGGTGATCACTGAGATCAACTACAATCCCCCTGGCGGCGATGATGCGGAATTCATCGAACTCACGAATACCGGCTCCGGCCCCATCGACCTCAGCGGCGTCCATTTCACCGCCGGACTCGATTTTACCTTCCCGGCGGGCACCACGCTAGCCGCGGGAGCAAAGGTCCTCGTGGCAAGGAGCATTGCCGCCTTTACCGCCATGCACGGCAGTGGGCTGAACATCGCGGGGGAATTTCAAAACCTCACCAACCTCGACAATGGCGGCGAGCATCTCACTCTTCTCGCCGCAGGCGGCGGCACGATCGCAGACTTCACCTACGACGATGACGCGCCCTGGCCCAACGATCCCGACGGGAATGGATACACTTTAACATTAATCAATCCCGCCTCCCATCCCGACTACAGTCTGCCCGTCAACTGGCGTGCCAGCAGTCTCACTGGAGGGTCACCCGGAACGGAGGATGCCACATCGTTCACCGGCAATCCCTCAGCGGATGCCGACAACGACGGCATCCCGGCCCGCATGGAATACGCTCTCGGCACCAGCGACAGTGATCCCTCCGACGCTGGAAGCGCCCTCCGCTGGGATCCGGACAACGGCATTGCCCTGCTTGTTAGATCGCTGACCGCGGATGACGCCCCGGTGATCCTGGAGGCCAGTTCCGATCTTTCCACGTGGAGCCCGTCCTGGACTATGACACGCCGCCTGCGTCTCTCCCCGGGCCGCGAAGAACTGCGCTTCAGCCCGCCACCCGAGGCTCCACAGAGGGCCTTTCTAAGGGCCCGGCTGCTGCCGTAGCAGCCTTGGGCAACCGCGTGTCCTGCACCCCTGGCGGCGGGAGAAGAGCGCCGGGCTGCAGGGTCCTTAGCACCCTCCGAATTTCCAGATACGCGTTGTAAGAAAAAACATTCATGGACCGTGAAAGGGTGATGGAAACAACCCGACCCAGCGCCCCCTCCCTGCGCCAATCGGTTCCCGGCTTTCATGGCGGTTTCGTTTGGAAGGCCGGGGGGATATTCATCGCACTTCTGCTTGCCCCGTTGAAGGCCGGGGAGCCCGTGCATGTGCTCATCGATAGAGCGATGGATGCTGCCCGCACCGGCCCCGCCGTGCCCGCAGCGGACGACGCCACTTTCCTCCGCCGCGCCACGATCGTATTCACCGGCATGCCGCCCTCCGCGGACGAAGCCCGCGCCTTTTGCAAAGACAACACTCCGGAAAAGCGCACCGCACTCATTAACAAACTGGCCAGTGGCACCCCCTTCTTCCGTCACCTTGCGGTGCAACTCGATGTCATGCTTATGGAGCGGCGCGCGGAACAGCATACCATCGCCTCACACTGGCGGCTATGGCTGGAGAAATCGCTGGAAGCAGGCAAGCCGTGGGATCAACTCGTAAAGGAAATTCTCGCCGCCGACGGCAGCGACGAAAAGACGCGTGCCGTTGCCCGCTGGCTGCTCGAACGCCAAAGCGAACCGAACCTCCTGACCCGCGACGCAGGCCGTCTGTTCCTGGGCCGTGACATGGCCTGCGCCCAGTGCCACGACCACCCCCGCATCGATGACTATTTGCAGCGGGACTATCACGGGCTGTTCGCATTCTTCGGCCGCACTTCACTGTTTCAGCCGGATACGAACAAGCCCGCGCTCGTCGCCGAACAGGCCGCCGGTGACGCTGCCTTCACTTCCGTCTTCACCAAAGTGAGCGGCACCGCCCGGCCTCACCTTCCAGGGGAAAAGGAAATCGCGGAGCCTGTCATTCCCGAAGATCAGCAGTGGACCGTCGCTCCCAACGCCAAGGATAAAAACCTCCGTCCGGTCCCGAAATACAGCCGCCGCGCTCAACTCGCGGAGAACCTCGTGCAGAACCCCGCGTTTCGCCGCAACATCGGCAACAGGCTCTGGGGTCTCGTCATGGGCCGCTGTCTCGTGGAGCCCCCGGACCTGATACACTCTGGGAATCCGCCCGCCCATCCCGCGGTGCTGAACGCCGCCGCAGAGGGCATTGCGGCCATGAAGTTCGACATCCGCGGCTTTATGCGCGAGCTGGCCCTCACAAAAGTCTTTGCCCAGGCGTTCGATCCTTCGCCGCTGACTCCGGATGCTCAACAATCCCTCGCGCAGCGCCTTCCCGCGATGGAGGCAGAGGCCTCGCGCCTGAGTGATGAGGCCTCGCGCCTCGCTGTGACTTTCACCGAGCACACCGAGGCCATGGAGGAACTCCAGCGCAGTGTGGAACCCGTCCTCTCTGAATGGACGAAAGCCGACACTGCCACCGCTACCGCACGAAAGGCTCTCGACGCGGCGTTGAAAGCCGTGGAAGCGGCCGGAGCCGCAAAGACGGCGATGACCGAAACCCTCCAGGCCCTAATCAATGCGGCCCAGGCAGCGGAAAAAGTGTGCGCCACTGCTCCCCAGGACAAAGAACTGGCCGCGGCCTTGAAGACCTTCAAAGACAAAACGGCAGCCACACAGGCCGCGCTCCCCAACGCGGATAAAGAGATCGCCGCAAAACACGCGGATGCGAAAACCAAAGAGGCCGCCGTCACTGCCGCCGCGCAGGTGTCCCTGACCAAAAAAGCGCCTGCTGACGCAGCGAAGGAAAAGGTCGCCGCTGCAATGCAGGGAGTGGCGGGAGACGATGCCGCCAAACAATCGGCCCGCGTCGCCGCGAATGAAGCCACCCTGCGCGTGAAAGAGGCCCGGGCCATGCTTTCCTACATGACCGCCGCTAATGCGGCGGCCCCTTTTCTAACCGTCGTGGAGACGACGGCGAATACTCTGCGCACGGCGGAAACAGAGGTGGCCGCCCAGGAGAACGTCATGGCCGGCGCGAAGCGCGATCTCCCGGCACTGGAAAAAGCAGCGAAGGATGCCGTTGCTTTGGCTTTCTCCGCGAAGGCGGCGGCTGACGCAGCCCAGGCTCACCTCAATGCTCTGCGGGATGCCGCCGGCAAGGCGGTGCTCGCCGCTCAAAAGCTCCCGGGTGACAAGGACATCGAAGGCGCCAGCAAGACGCTGCAAACCAAATCCGAAGCAGCCGTCAAAGAGGCGGATGCCAAAGTCAAAGCCTGCAGGGATGCGGAATCGAATGCCGCGAAAGCAGGCGCCCCTCTTTCACAGTTGAAGGAAGCGCTGGCCAAAGCAGAGGCCGCACGAACCGCCGCGGAACAAAAACTGGCACCGCTAAAGGCGGCCGCCGCAGAGGCCGCCTCCAGGGCCACGGGCGTCCGCACCGCTCTGAATGAAGCGCAGCAGAAGCTCGCCGCCGTACAAACGGGCGCATGTTCCGTGGCCGGCCTGACCTCCCTCACGCCGGAACAGTTTTGTTGGAGCGTTCTCAAAGCCACGGGGGCGATGGATCAAATGCAGGAACAGTCGGCCAAAGAATGGGAGGCAAAGAACAAACCCGCCGAAGCCGACAAAACCGATCCCGCCAAACAGGCCGCACGCGCCGCCGCGATCGAACAACTGACCCTCGACAAGATCAAGCCGCATCAGGACCAGTTTGTCAGGCTCTTCGGCAACAGCGCCGGGCAGCCCCAGAGCGACTTCTTCGCCACCGCCGATCAGGCGCTCTATTTTGAAAACGCGGGCCAGTTGCGCAGTTGGACACAGCCGTCCGGCAACAACCTCGCCGCGCGCCTGGTAAAACTGAAGGAACCCCAGGCCGTAGCAGAGGAACTCTATCTCAGCACCCTGACAAGAATGCCCGATGCCGGTGAAGTGGACGATATCACCAGCTTCCTTTCCTCCCGCCCGGCCGATCAGCGAAACGCCGCCGTCTCCGATGCCGTATGGGCACTGGTCACCTCGCTGGAGTTCCGCTTCCGGCACTAACCTCAACTCAACCGACAACGCCATGAAGACCTGTCACTACGCATGCCAAACGGAGGCTCACGAAATCGGACGGCGCGCTTTCTTTGGGCAAATGGCCCGGGCCGGCGCCGGCGCATCTCTTGCCGGCCTGGGTTTGTTTGCCACTCCGGCCATTTCGGCGGAACTCGCGAAACAACAGAAGCGCATGCTCGTCGTCCGCATGGCGGGCGGCCTCAGCCAGTTGGAAAGCTGGGACCCAAAGCCAGGCACCTCCACCGGCGGGCCTTTCCGCGCCATCCCAACTTCCGTTCCCGGCATCCAAATCTGCGAGCTTCTTCCGCACACGGCGAAGCAGATGCATCATCTTGCCCTCCTGCGCTCCATCAACACCCATGAGGATGATCACGGCAAAGGCCACTATCTCATGATGACCGGCCGCCGGCAAAAGCCCGGCGTCGCCGATCCCGAAATGGGTGCCGTCATCGCCAAGGCGCTGGATACCGCGGACCGCTCCCTGCCTGGGCACATCGTGATTTCGCCCGGCGGAGGTGGAGGCCGGAATGCGGATTCCGCGTATCTCGGCCCCAAGTATGCCAGCGTGGTCCTCGGGAATGGAAAGCCTCCGCAATTCGTGGAGCGCCCCGGCAGCCTCGCCGAAAATGCCGTCCTCTGCGCCAATGATCTGCGCCGCCGGATCAATGACCGCTTCGCCATGCGGCGCCGCACAGCGGAAACCGAAGCCTACACCCAGTGCTTTGAGCAGGCTCAGGAACTCATGCGCCGCCGCGAAGTCTTCGACATCAGCCTCGAAGCGGAAAAAGACCGGGCCCGCTACGGCGACAGCGACTTCGGCAGACACTGCCTGCTCGCTCGCCGCCTCATCGAAAAAGGCATCACCTTCGTGCAGGTCACCCATTCCAACTACGATACGCACAACGAGAACTTCAATTTCCACCTCGAACAACTGGGTGACTTCGACAAACCCTTC